>DATIUR010000445.1:0-9594 GCA_035466675.1 Anaeromyxobacteraceae bacterium
CGTGAACGACGCGCGCTTCTCGAGCGTCCCCGGCTTCGTCGAGACCGAGGCGCGGTTCCGGGAGAACATCGCGGTGCTCCGGTCGCTCGTGCGCCGATGAAGGACGGCCCCCCCATGCGAACCTCGACCGCAGAGGCGCCCCGCCGCGGGGCGCACCCCCAGCCCCGGACCGCCCGGATGGCGCTCTTCCCGCGCCAGCTCGAGGCGACCCGGACCAAGCTCGACCGGCTCGTCCAGTTCGCCCGCGGCCACCGGCGCGCGCTCATCCTGACGCACGACAACCCCGACCCGGACTCGATGGCCGCCGGGGTGGCCCTCGCCTACCTGCTCGAGAAGCTGGCCGGGGTGGAGACCCAGGTGGCCTACGGCGGGATCGTGGGGCGCGCCGAGAACCGCGCGCTGCTGCGCGTGCTGAAGCTCCCGGTCGTGCCCCTCTCCCGCGTGGTCTTCGACGACTACGACCTCATCTGCATGGTGGACACGCAGCCGGAGCAGGGGAACCACTCGCTCCCCCCGCGCCACTTCCCGGACGTGGTGATCGACCACCACCCGGAGCGGCCCGAGTCCCAGCTCGCGCCCATCGCCGACGTGGGCGGGCCCATCGGCGCGACCTCGACGGTGCTGGCCGGCTACTTCCGCGCCAGCGGCCTCAAGGTGCCGCCCCACATCGCCACCGCCCTCTTCTACGGCATCAAGGCGGACACGCGCGACCTGGGGCGGCAGACCACCCGGCAGGACGTGGACGCCTACCTGTGGCTCTTCCCCATGACCGACAAGGACGCGCTGGGGGAGATCGAGCACCCGCGCCTCCCCGCCGACTACTTCGCGCTCTACCGGACCGCCATCGAGCGCGCGCAGGTCTACGACACCGCGGTGGTCTGCGACCTGGGCGACCTCTACGCGCCGGACATGGTGGCCGAGGTGGCGGAGCGGTTCATGCACCTCGAGGACATGCGCTGGTCGCTCGCCTTCGGGGAGTTCGAGGGCGACCTCTACTACTCCATCCGGACGAGCGACCGGCGCATGAACGCCGGCCGGCTCATCCGCGACGTGATCGAGGCGAGGGGCGGCTCGGCCGGCGGCCACGGGACCATGGCCGGCGCCCGGCTCCCGGTGGGCGAGCTCTCCGCCGCGGCCGCGAGGCGGCTGCGCGAGGAGGTGGTGGCCGACTTCCTCAAGGCCTTCGGCGTCCGCACGCGGAAGCCGAAGAAGATCGTCTGATCTACCTCGACCACAACGCCATCACGCCCATGCGCCCCGAGGCGATCGGCGCGGTGCGCGCCGCGCTCGACGTCTTCGGGAACCCGAGCTCCGTCCACGCCGCCGGCCGCGCCGCCCGGGACGTGCTCGACCGTGCCCGGGGGCAGGTGGCCCGCGCCCTCGGCGTCGCGCCCGGCGAGATCGTGTTCACCTCCGGCGCGACCGAGTCGGCCACCCTCGCCATCCGGGGCGTCCTGGGCGCCGCCCCGGCCGGCCGGCGCCGCCTGGTGGTCACCGCGGTGGAGCACCCCTGCGTCCTCTCGCTGGCGCGGGCGCTGGAGAGGGCCGGGACGCCGCTCACCGTGGTGGGCGTGGACCGGCGCGGGGTCGTGGACGTGGAAGCCTTCCGGTCGGCGCTCGGCCCGGACGTGGCGCTCGCCTGCGCCATGCGGGCCAACAACGAGACGGGCGTGCTCTTCCCGGTGGCCGAGCTGGCGGCCGCGGCCCGGGAGGCGGGCGCGCTCCTCTTCTGCGACGCGGTGCAGGCGGTGGGCAAGGTCGAGCTCGACCTGGGCTCGCTCGGCGCCGACCTGGTCGCGATCACCGGCCAGAAGCTCGGCGGCCCCCGGGGCGCCGGGGCGCTCTTCGTGCGGCCGGGGCTCCCGCTCGCCCCGGTGGCGGGCGGCGAGCAGGAGCGCGGCCGGCGGGCGGGCACCGAGAACCTGCCCGGCATCGCCGGGCTCGGCGCGGCCATCGAGGTGGCGGTCGATCGGCGCGCCGGGGAGGAGCCCCGCCTGCGCGCCCTGCGCGACCGGCTCGAGGCGGGCCTGCTCTCGGCGGTCCCGGGCGCGCGCGTGAACGGCGCCGGCGCCCCGCGCCTGCCCAACACCCTCTCGATCTGCTTCCCCGGCTGCGACGCCGAGGCGCTCCTCATGGCGCTCGACCTCGACGGGCTCGCCGCCAGCGCCGGCTCGGCCTGCCACTCCGGTTCGACGAAGCCCTCGGGGGTGCTCCTCGCCATGGGCCTGTCGCCGGAGGAGGCGCGCTCGACGCTCCGGCTCTCGCTCGGCTGGACCACGACGCCGGAGGAGATCGAGGCCGCCCTGAGGATGCTGCCGCCGCGGGTGGAGCGGGTGAGGCGGGAGATCCCGGGGTAGGAGAACCGTGCCGAGGAGCCACGCCGCGCGCTCCCCAACGGACTTGCGGTCGCGATCGGCGGAGCGGAAAGGCGTCATGAGCCACGACCAGCCGGGGGGCCGGCTCGCGGCGGCGACTCGTTGCCCGGACTGCTGGCGAGGCGCATGATCCGGCGCGATGTCCGATGTGCTCCCCGCGCTGGCAGCCGTCGTGTTCGCGTTCGCGGACCTCTTCCAGGTGCCGCTCGTCGCGGCGGTGATCCTTGGCATCGTGTGGGCCCGCCGATGGCCCCGCCGGTGGCGAGCCGTTTCGGCAGCTGCCGCGTGCTGGGCGGCGTGGATCGCAACCGTGGGCACCCTCGTGCCCTACTCGATGAGCTCGTACCTCGTGCTCTGGCTCGGCGTCGCCGTCGATCCCGCAGTCGGGTGGGAGGATGCTGCGCCGCCGTGGCGCGCCGCCTCGCTCGGCGCGACGACCGTCATCGTCCTGTTCTGGGGAGTGCCGACCCTCGTCGCCTGGGCGGCAAGCCGCGCGTCGCGGTCGCCACCACGCCCCGGAACTCCCCGATCGCTCCCAGGGTGGGAGACGCCCGCGGCGATCGCGGCCGTGCTGACGATGTTCCAGGGTGCGCTCGTGTACGTGGGGACACGCCTGAACGCGCCTGCCGTGATTCCTCCTCCGGGAGCGCTCTGCTGCGGTGCCGCGCTCGCGCTGTTCGTCCCGATAGGAGTCGCTCTGGCGTTCGCGATGTACGGAGGCAGCCGTCGGTTCATCGCCTGGCGGCGGGGGACCCATCCCTCGCAGGGCCCCCCGCGGCGACGTGCCACCGTCCCGCGTGTGGTCATGGCAGCGCTCGTCGGCATCGCGCTCGGAGCGGCCATCCGCAGCACCGTCTCCTTTCCCGAAGCGTGCATCGCCATCGCGAAGTACGGCCCGGACGAGCCCTGAGGTGCGTCCTTCCCGCCGCCACCCTCGCCAGGCACGCCGGCGGCGCGAGCTGCGCCGCGAGCCGGTCCGTCGATCGCGGAGACCCCCGCGCCTACGTTCACCCTCCCCCGCGCGCGTCCTCGATCACGGCCGCCGCGCCCTTCTCGGCGATCATCAGGGTGGGCGAGCTGGTGTTGCCGGAGGTGATGGCCGGCATGACCGACGCGTCGACGACGCGCAGGCGCCCCACGCCGCGCACGCGCAGCCGGGGATCGACCACCGCCGCCGGGTCGTCGGCCCGCCCCATCCGGCAGGTCCCGACCGGGTGGAAGATGGTGGTGCCGACGTTCCCCGCCGCCTTCACCAGCTCGGCGTCCGACTGGAACGCCGGCCCGGGCATGAACTCCTCGGGCTGGTACCGCTTCATGGTCTCGGTGCCGAGCACCACCCGGCGGGTGAGGCGCAGGGAGACGGCCGCGATGCGCTGGTCCTCGGGGGCCGAGAGGTAGTTGAGCTGGATGGCCGGGTGGGCGCGCGGGTCGGCCGACTTCACCCGCACGAAGCCGCGCGAGGCCGGCCGCAGGTTGCAGATGCTGGCGGTGAAGGCGGGGAACCGGTGGGGCGGGTCGCCGAACTTGTCGAGCGAGACCGGCTGCACGTGGAACTCGAGGTCGGGGGTCGGCTGGGAGGGCTCCGACTTCACGAAGGCCCCCATCTGCGAGGGCGCCATGGTGAGCGGCCCGGTGCGGAAGAGCGCGTACTCGAGGCCCATCATGGCCTTCCCCCAGAGCGAGTGGACCTGGGTGTTGAGCGTCTTCACGTTCTTCACCTTGAAGGCCATGCGGAGCTGCAGGTGGTCCTGCAGGTTCTCGCCTACCGGAAGATCCGCCTCCACCGGGATGCCGTGCTGGCGCAGCAGGGCCGAGGGACCGATGCCGGAGAGCTGGAGGATCTGGGCCGATCCGATGGAGCCGCCCGCGAGGATCGTCTCCCTCCGCGCCTCGGCGAACACCTCCTCGCTCCCCTGGAGGAGCTCGATGCCCTGCGCCTCCGGGCGGCCGCCGCCGCGGCCGAGGCGGACGCGCTTCACCAGCGCGCCCGTGAGCACCGTGAGGTTCCGCCGCCCCTCGGCGGGCCGGAGGAAGGCCTTGACCGTGTTCCAGCGCACGCCGCGCCGCTGGTTCACCTCGAAGCGCGAGCTGCCCTCGTTGTCGCCGCGGTTGAAGTCCTCGATCCGGGCGATGCCCGCCTCGACCGCGGCCTCCCGGAAGGCGTCCAGGATCTCCCAGGAGAGCCGCTGCTTCTCCACGCGCCACTCGCCGCCCGCCCCGTGCATCTCGTCGGCGCCGCGCCAGTGGTCCTCGTGCTTCCTGAAGAGCGGCAGGACGTTCCTCCACGACCAGCTCTCGTCGCCGGTGATCCGGGCCCACCCGTCGTAGTCGCGCGACTGGCCGCGCAGGTAGAGCATGGCGTTGATGGAGGAGCCGCCGCCCAGCACGCGGCCGCGGGCGTAGAGGATGGACCGGCCGTTCAGGCCCGGGTCGGGCTCGGTCCGGTAGCACCAGTCGGTGCGCGGGTTGCCGATGCAGTAGAGGTAGCCCACCGGGATGTGGATCCAGATCCAGTCGGCCTTGCCCCCTGCCTCGAGGAGCAGCACCCGGACCGACGGGTCGGCCGAGAGCCGGTTGGCGAGGAGGCAGCCGGCGGTGCCCCCTCCGGCCACGACGTAGTCGAAGGGTCCCAGGGTCCTCATGGTTGCTCCCACCTTCGGATTCCGCCGGCGGCGCGCTTCGCGCCGGCAAGGTCTCTTGCCGCCGGCCCGCCTCCACCGCGATCTACATCTCGATCCCCAGGCCCAGCCGGAGCGCGTGCGACCCGATCTCGAGGCGGAGGCCCACCCTGTCGAGCCTGAAGATCGCGCCGATGGCGCCGTTGAGGAAGACGTCGCTGTAGTCCGGGGAGCCGAGGCCGTAGGGCTCACCCCACCAGTCCGTGACCCAGGCGTAGCTGTACCCGAGGTCGAGCTTGGGGTAGAGGGCCACGCTCGGCGTGAGCCACCAGTTCCACATCAGCCCGCCCACGATCTCGATGGCGTTGACCGAGAAGTCGTAGGTGTTGCCGAGGTAGACCTGGTCGCGACCCCAGTGGATGAAGTCCCCGCCGACCTCGATGGCCAGCTCCTCGCGGATCCCGCGGAGATGGCCGGCGAGGAGGCCCCGGGGAACGACCGGGATCATGTAGCGGGCGCCCAGGCCGATGCCGGACGGGCTTCCCGGATCGAGGACCAGCCAGCCGGACAGGTTCTGCCTGCCGGCCGCGAGGGGCCGGGTGGCGCCCTGGGCCTGGGCCGTCGAGGCGACCGCCAGGGCAGCGAGAGCGGAAAGGGCGAGACGACGATGCATGGACGTTCCCTCCTCGATGTCGTTTGTGCGCCGGCCTTCTACCAGATCGCCCTCGGGAAGCCACCGGGGACGCTCTCCCACATGGCGGGCAAACCCCTCACCGCACCCCGAACAGGCCCCTCACCACCGCCGCGATCGCGAGCGGCGTGCCGATGGCGGGGTCGTACCGGGAGGCGATCTCGACGGCGAAGTCCGCCGCGCTCGGCCAGCGGTCCTCCGGCCGCGCCGCCAGGCACCGGAGCAGGAGCGCGTCCATCTCGAACGGCACCTCCGGGCGGACCTCCGACGGGGCGCGCAGCTTCCCGTGCAGGATCCGCCTCCCGACCTCGTTCACGTCCTTGCCCGGGAAGGCGTGCTCGTTCGTGAGCAGCTCGAACAGCACCGCCCCGAGCGCGAACAGGTCGGTGGCCGGCGTGACCGGCTCGCCCCGGATCTGCTCGGGCGCGAGGTACTGCACCTTCCCGAAGGCGCCCGGCCCGGCCAGCGCCTTGGTGGCGCCCGGCGTGAGCGCCACCCCGAAGTCGCCCAGCTTGATCTCGCCGAGCTTCGAGATGAAGACGTTCGACGGCGAGAGGTCGCAGTGCACGATGCCGAGCGGCCTCCCCCCCCGGTCGAGCCCGGCGTGGGCGTGGTCGAGCGCCTGCGCCAGCACGTGGGCCACGAAGGCGCCGAAGTCGATGGGCAGGAGGATCTTCCGCTGCGCGCACTGCCCCAGGATCTGGCGCAGGTTGCGGCCGTCCACGTACTCCATGGCGATGTAGGGCGTGCCCTCCGCCACCCCCGTGTCGAGCACCTCGATGCAGGCCGGGTGGTGGAGCCGCCGGGTCACCTGCGCCTCCCGGTGGAACAGATCGACGAAGGCCGGGTCGCGCGCCAGGTCGGGCAGGAGCCGCTTCAGGGCCACGGTCCGGCCGGCGTGGGGACCGGCCACGGCCACCGCCCGGTACACCTCGGCCATGCCGCCCTTCCCGACCAGGGCCTCGACGTCGTAGCCGGCGTATCGCCTCGCCATGGGCGGCTCACATCCGCGCCCGGACGAGCGCCCGGTAGGCCGGCTCGGCCCGCAGCGCCTCCAGGTCGGGATCCTGGTCGATCCCCTCGGCGGTGGCGTAGCCGTTCTGCGCCGCGATCTGGAGGTACCGGAGCGCGAGCGCCTTCTCGCCGCGGAGCGCGTAGACGCAGGCGATGTTGTAGTAGGCGTCGCCGAAGTCCGGATCCACCCCGAGCGCCTTCTTGTAGTAGGCGAGCGCCCGGGTGAGGTCGTTCCGCATCCGGTAGGTCACGCCCACGCCGTTGTAGGCCTCCGGCACGGTGCGGTCGATCTCGATGGCCTCGAGGAAGCGGCGCCGGGCCGCCTCGAACTCGCCCACCGACAGGTGCGACGCGCCCTC
Organism: Anaeromyxobacteraceae bacterium; assembly: GCA_035466675.1. GTDB lineage: Bacteria > Myxococcota > Myxococcia > Myxococcales > Anaeromyxobacteraceae > Anaeromyxobacter. Next base: position 7,058 of record DATIUR010000445.1, read on the forward strand.
CCGCATCACCGCCCGGGCGCGCTCGCGCCGCAGGGCCGCCTCGCCGGGCGAGGGGCTCGCGGCCCCCTTCCTCCGGACCACCCGCTCGAGGACGATGCCCCCGTTCTTCCCCAGGGGACCCTTGCACCCCTTGGCGGCGACGTGGACGGCGCCGGAGAGCCGGTCGCCGGCCGCGAGCAGCACCGCGTTGCCCCACTCCTCGCGCGCCGTGCACCCCTCGCCCGCGAGCCAGACCCGCACCTCGCCCGCCAGCGAGTCGTCGAGCAGCGTGGCCCGCAGCACCTCCTCCCCCCTGCGGAAGGGAGAGCCCGGCGCCGGCTCGAGCAGCGTCCCCCGGAAGCGGGCTCCGTCGGCGGCGATCCGCACCCGCCCGAGCGGCGAGTCGAAGTCGCCCGCCACGCGCGGCGTCGCCGCGCGGGCCGTGGGGGCGGCGAAGAGGAGGGCGGCGAGGGCCCGGGCGGCGCGGCGCATCCAGGGACCATTCTACCCTCGAAGGTCGGCCGCCTCGCTTGACAGGCCCAGCCCGGGCGCCTAGGATCACCCCATACAAAAGGCCGCGTGGTTTCGCGGACTTGGCGCTCTTTGTCCGAACAGGTATCGATCTGCCCCCTGCCGGGCGCGTGATTGACCTCGAGTCGTTTGGGCCGACTTGAAACCAAGAGGAGTCCCCGGCCACCCCCATGAGCAAGCTCCCACGCAGCGAGGGAGAAGCCTACGGGACGTGGTCATCCGGGAACCCCACCTGTAGAAATACAGGTCCAAGCAACCGGGTCACACGGCCATGCGCGGGGGGCTCTTTTGTTGACGGATGGTGACGCGAAGCGCGCGCTGCGGGCCGAGCTGGCCGCCCGCCGCGCCCGCCTCGCCCCCGCGGAGCGGGCCGCCCGCTCGATGGCGGTGGCCGACCGGATCGAGGGCTTCGCGCCGTTCCTCCGGGCGCGCACGGTGGCGGCCTACGCCGCCCTCGGGGCGGAGGTGGACCCCGCCCGCATCGTGGCCCGCGCCCTGGCGCGGGGGGTGCGCGTCGTCTACCCGCGCGCCGCCGGCCGGGAGCGCGCCCTCGCCTTCGCCGCCTGCCCGCCCGGCGACCTGGTGCGCGGGCCCCACGGCGCGCTCGAGCCGCCCGCCGCGGCGCCCGAGGTCCCGCTCGACGAGGTGGACTGCGTGCTCATGCCCGGGGTGGCCTTCTCGGAGGACGGCCTGCGGCTCGGGCGCGGGGGCGGCCACTTCGACGCCACGCTGGCCCGCATGCCGCGGGCGCTGCGGGTGGGCCTCGCCTTCGACGTCCAGGTGGTCCCCTCGCTGCCCCGGGAGCCGCACGACGCGGCGCTCGACGCGCTGGTGACCGACCTGCGCCTCCTCCGCTTCGCCCGAGAATCCCGTTGACTCGGTCCCCCGCCCCGGGCCACATGGGCGGCTCGCTTGAAGGTCCTCTTCCTCGGAGACGTGTTCGGAAAGCCCGGCCGCACCGCGGTGCAGCGGCTCGTCCCGCGCCTGGTCGGGCGGCTGGGCGTCGATCTCGTCGTCGCCAACGCCGAGAACGCCACCAACGGCATGGGCGTGACGCCGGAGGCGGCCGAGGAGCTCCTGGCCGCCGAGGTGGACCTGCTCACCAGCGGGAACCACATCTGGGCGAAGCGCGAGATCGTGGAGTACCTCGACGCGCCCGGCTCCCGGCTCCTGCGCCCGGCCAACTACCCGCAGGGCGCGCCCGGCCGGGGCCGCGCGGTGGTGGAGACGCCGGACGGCCGCAAGCTCGGCGTCCTGAACCTGGAGGGGCGGGTCTTCATGAAGGACCTGGACGACCCGTTCGCCGCGGCGGTCGAGGAGGTGGAGGCGCTCCGGGCGGCCGGCTGCCGCGCCATCCTGGTGGACATGCACTGCGACGCCACCAGCGAGAAGAACGCCATGGGCTGGTTCCTCGACGGCAAGGTCTCGGCGGTGCTCGGCACGCACACGCACGTGCAGACCGCCGACGCGCGGGTCCTGCCCGGCGGGACCGCCTACATCACCGACGTGGGCATGTGCGGCCCCTGGGACTCGGTCATCGGCGTCCGGAAGGAGCTCGTCATCGAGCGCTTCCTCACCCAGCGGCCGGTGTCCTTCGAGCCGGCCCGCCGGGACGTCTGGCTCCAGGGCGCCCTGGTGGACATCGACGAGGAGAGCGGCCGGGCGCGGTCGATCGAGCGCGTGCAGGAACGGTTGGACGAGGACGGAAGGTGACGGTCCGGCGCGTCGAACGCCGCGGATCCTTGTGGAACCACCATGGTTCCGTTATGGTTGTCGCATGCCGACCCTCACCCTCAAGGGCCTTCCCGCCGACGTCCACCGCAGGCTCAAGGCCCGCGCCGCCCGCCACGGGCGGAGCCTGAACGTCGAGGCCATCGCCTGCCTCCGCGCCGCGCTCGAGCAGATCGAGGCGCTCCGCGCCGAGGGCGTCCGGGCGATCGTCGTGGACATGCACTGCGAGGCGACGAGCGAGAAGAACGCCATGGGCTGGTTCCTCGACGGCAAGGTCTCGGCCGTCCTCGGCACGC
>DATIUR010000446.1:0-9222 GCA_035466675.1 Anaeromyxobacteraceae bacterium
CCCCTCGAGATGACGAACAGCCAGGCCCCCACCGCGCCCGCCGCCGCGCTCCCCACGGCGATCGCGACGAGGAGGCCGCGGCGGGAGCGCCGGGTGCGCACGCGGGCCGCGACCGACGGCGCGGCGGGGGCGGCCCCGGACGGCTCTCCCCGCTCGATGCGGGCGAAGGGCGGCGGCTCGAGCGAGGCGGGGCGCACCACCGAGGGGCGCGGGGGCTCCGGGGACGGTGGCGCCTTGACGTCGGCCAGCGAGGCCGCCAGCCCGGCGAAGGGATCGTCGGGCGCCGGGACGTCCGGAGCGCGAGGCGGCCCGCCGGCGAGCGGCTCGAGGTCGAGGCCGTCCTCCGGACCCCCGAAGGCGCGCGGCTCCGGGTAGGGCTGGCGCAGCGACGGCGGCGTGGGCTCCTCCAGCCGGAGCGGCGGCACGGGAGCCACGGCCGGCTTCGCGCGGGCATCGGTCCAGGCGCCCGGCAGGCCCAGGTCCGCTGCCGAGGTGGCCGCCGGATGCGCAGGCTGCGCCACCGCGGCGGCGAACGGATCGCCGTCGAACTGCGGAACGTCGACCTCGCGGGCCGGGGCGGCCGCCGGCGGCCGGCCGGACGGAGCGGGTCGCCCCGGGGGGGCCGTCGGGGCAGCCGGCCCCGCCGCCGTCACCCCGCCGCTGGCGTCGCCACGCAACAGGATGACGTGCCCGCACTTGCAGGGGATGCGATACAGCCGTCCGGGCACCGGTTCGTCGGTGCTCGAATACCGCTTCCCGCAGCGATCGCATGCGAACTTCATCGCCCGTCAGGGGCCTACGGCATGGAAAGGCGGCCTCGCCGCATCCCTTCGTCCTCGAGACCGAGGCCAGTTGACCACAGGGTCCGGCGGAGCGGAAGGATCCGGAGGGACGGAGGGGACCTGTACCGGGATCGCCGCGGTGGTACAGTGTCCCCGGGTATCGCGAGATACCGGCCGCGCCCCGGCGAGAGGGGCGGGCAGGCGCTCGGGCGCCAGGGCGAGGTGGACGATGGTGGGGACGGGGTTCCCGGGTGTCGCGCCGCGCGCGGGCGTTCGCCCGCACCGGCTGACGCGCTTCCATCAGCGGGTGGCCGCGGAGGGCCTCACCGCGCGGACCGGGGCGGGCGCCTCGCGTCTCGCCCCGGCGCTGGCGCACGCCTCCCTCGACCTCAACCCGCACCAGATCGAGGCGGCCGCCTTCGCGCTGTCGGCGCTTCCCACCGGCGGCGCGGTGCTGGCCGACGAGGTGGGCCTGGGGAAGACCATCGAGGCCGGCCTGGTGCTGGCGCAGCTCGCCTCGGAGGGAAAGGGGCGCGCGCTGGTGCTCGTGCCCGCCTCGCTCCGGGCCCAGTGGCGCGAGGAGCTGCGGTCGCGCTTCGGGCTCGAGGCCTCGGTCCTCGACGGGGATTCGGTGCGCGCCTCGCTGCGCCGGAACCCCGGGGCGAACCCGTTCGACGTGGGCGGGATCGCCATCGCCTCCCAGCCGTTCGCGGCCCGGCACGCGCCGGAGGTGGAGCGCGTTCCCTGGGACCTGGCCGTGATCGACGAGGCCCACCGGCTGCGGAACGCCCACCGGGCCGACCACCGCACCGGCCAGGCGCTCCGGCGCGCGCTGCGCCGGTGCCCGAAGCTCCTCCTCACCGCCACGCCGCTCCAGAACCACCTCGAGGAGCTGCTCGGGCTCACCTCCTTCATCGACGATGCCCTCCTGGGCGGCGAGGAGACCTTCCGCCTCCAGTACGCGAGCGGGGACCTCACCGAGGAGAGGGCCACCGATCTCCGGGCGCGGCTCGCCCCGGTGGTGGTGCGCACCCTGCGGCGCCAGGTGAGGGAGTACGTGAAGTTCACGGCCCGGCGATCGCTGGTGGAGGACTTCGCGCCCACGGCCGAGGAGCAGGCGCTGTACGACCGCGTCTCGGAGTACCTCCGCCGCGAGGACGCACTGGCCATCCCGCGAGCCCGGCGGGCCCTGGCCGTGCTCGTCTACCGGAAGATCCTGGCCTCCTCGTCCTTCGCGCTGGCCGCCACCCTGGACCGCCTGGCCGACTCCCTCCAGGCGCGGATCTCCGGCGCCGGCGACGAGCCCGAACTGGAGCTGGACGCCTTCGCCGAGGAGGCCGACGAGATCGCCGAGGAGCGGCCGGAGCCCGCGCCCGCCGCCTCCGCCCGGGCCGTCCGGGAGGAGCTTCGCGAGCTCAGGGCCTGCGCTCGGATGGCCCGGTCCATCCGCTCGAACGCCAAGGCGCGCGCGCTGGTGCGCGGCCTCGACCGCGCCTTCACGGTGGCCAAGGCCTGCGGCTGGCCGGAGAAGGCGGTGGTCTTCACCGAGTTCCGGCGGACGCAGGAGCACCTCCGCGCCCTGCTGGAGTCCCAGGGCTACGCGGTCACCTGCCTCTCGGGCGACGTGGACGGGACCGACCGCCGCCAGGGGCTGGTGGACGAGTTCCGGGAGCGGACCCAGATCCTCCTCATGACCGAGGCGGGAGCCGAGGGGCTGAACCTCCAGTTCTGCAACCTGGTGGTGAACTTCGACCTGCCCTGGAACCCCCAGCGGATCGAGCAGCGCATCGGCCGGTGCCACCGGTACGGGCAGACCCGCGACGTCCTGGTCCTGAACTTCCTCAACCGCTCCAACGCCGCCGACGCGCGCCTGTACGAGCTGCTCGCCCGCAAGCTCGCCCTCTTCGACGGCGTGTTCGGCTCGTCCGACGAGGTGCTGGGGGCGCTGGGGAGCGGGCTCGATTTCGAGCGGAGGGTGCTCGACATCTACCAGTCGTGCCGCACCGCGGAGGAGGTGGACGGCGCCTTCGTCCGGCTCCAGGCCGACCTGGAGGGACGCATCGGTGCCCGGCTGGCCGCCGCCCGCGCCCTGCTCCTGGAGCGGTTCGACGGGGAGGTCCGCTCCCGCCTGCGCATCGTCGCCGACGAGGCGCGGGAGGCCGTGGCGCGGCGCACCGCGGAGGAGGAGGCGCTCCTGGCCTCCGCCTTCCCGGACGAGCGGGGGACGGAGGCGCCGGCCGCGCCCGGCCCGGCGCGGGCGCGCCTGGTGCGGGCCGCCGCCGAGAAGGTGCGCTCGCGGCCGCAGGAGACCGTCTCCTTCCTCTCGCTCCGGGCGCGCCACCTGCCCGCCTCGCTGGGGAAGCTGGCCGGCCGGGAGGGCTGGTGGTTCGCCTACCGGCTCTCGTTCGACGCGCTCGTGTCGGAGGAGCGGGTGGTGCACCTCGTGCTCTGGAGCGACGGCACGACCTTCCACGCGCTCTCGCCCGAGGAGGCCGAGCTCTTCGCGGGGCTCCCGGCCGAAGAGTCTCGCGCCGGGCCGCGCGGCGGCTCGGCGGCGCTGGGCCTCGCGCACGAGGAGGCGCTGGCGGCGCTCCAGGCCCGGCTCCACGCCGGGGCGCGGGAGCGGTCGGAGGCCGCCTTCGACGAGGCGCGCGAGCGATGGGACCGGTCGGCCGAGGACGCCCTGGCCGGCCCCCGCGCCGCCGCCCAGGAAGCCCGGTCGGCGTGGGCCCGGGCGCGCGGCGCCCTCCACGAGCGGAGCGATCTCCCGCTGCGCGACCGGCGCGTGCTCCTCGAGCGGGCGGAGCGGGCCTTCCGGCGGCGGCTCGAGGATCTCCGTGCCCTCGAGGCGAGGCGGTACGCCGAGCGCGACCGGGCGGTGGCCGAGCTCCGCCGGCGCGCGCACCCGAAAGAGGCCCGCGCCCTGGTGGCGACCGCCTGGTGGCGGTGCGAATAGCGATCGGCTGCGGGCCGTGAGAGGCTCTCGAGTGTGGCGCGCCTCGCCTGCCCGTCCTGCGGCCGCGCCCGGGAGGTCCCGGAGGACCGGATCCCGGCGCGGACCTTCGCCCAGCGCTGTCCCGGCTGCGGTACGCGCTTCGAGGCGGACGGCGCGCTCCTGCGCACGCTCGCGAACGCGCCCGTCCCCCCCGGCGCGGCGGACCCGCCCGACCCCTCCGCGGAGGCCGACGGGGCGCGGGGGAGCCGGTTTCCCGCCCCGACCGGTGGAGCCGCCGCGGCCCTCGCGGCCGGCACGGTCCTTCTCCTCTGGTCTCAGCTCACCCACGGGCTCCTCGCGTCCGTGATCGACGGGGCGAGCCTCCTCTTCCACGAGGCGGGCCACCCGATCTTCGGCCTGTTCGGCTCGCGATTCCTGATGTTCCTCGGGGGGACGCTCGGCCAGCTCGCCTTCCCGGTGACCGCGGCGATCGTCTTCTCGTCGCGCCGCCAGACGGCCTCCTTCGCCGCGGCGGTGGTCTGGATCGGCGTGAACCTGGTGCACGTGGGCCGCTACGCCGCGGATGCCGAGGCGCGGGTGCTCCCCCTGCTCGCCGCGGACGAGGACGCGCACGACTGGTGGAACCTCCTCGGCATGATGAACCTCCGCCACCGCGCGACGCTCGTCGGCGGGGCCATCGCCGCGGCCGGCTGGGCGGCCCAGGTCCTCGCGCCGGCCTGGGCGGCCTGGCGGTGGTTCAGCGCGCGCGGATCCGGAGCGCTCCGGGCAGGAGGCTGAACCGGGCCGGCAGCACGCCCGGCTGCTCTCCGTCGACGTCGAGCAGGATGGTCGCGCCCTCGAGCGGCTCCACCTCCACGTCCCGTGCGCGCAGCACGCGCGTGTTGGGAAGCCGGACGTGCGAGCCGTCGCAGAGCATGCGCCGCTTGGTGAGCAGGTCCACCAGGCCGAGCCCGGACCAGATCACGACGTCGAACAGGCCGTCGTCCATCCGGGCCTCGGGCGCGACGCGCATCCCGCCGCCGAAGAAGGAGCCGTTGCAGACGTTGAGACCGGTGATGGCCTGCTCGACCCACGGGCCGCCGTCGGCCCGCCAGCGCACCGGCACGTCGCGCCAGCCGAGGAGCGCCCGCGCGCTGGCGATGGTGAACGACGCCTTCCCGCCCAGGGCCTTGGTGGTCGACTCGACCTTCTGCACCACGGCGCCGGAGATCCCGCAGCCGGCCACGTTGGCGAAGTGGCGCACGCGGGGCGACCCGTCATGGCCGCGGAACTCGATCCGGCCCAGATCGATCGCGAGGGTGCCCGAGCCCGCCAGCACCCGCGCCGCCTCCCCGACGTCCACCGGGATCCCCGCGCTGCGCCGGAAGTCGCCCCCGGTCCCGCGGGGGATGAAGCCGAAGAGCACGTCCGGGTCGCGCGGGTGGTGCAGCATGCCGTCCACCACCTCGCTGGCCGTCCCGTCGCCCCCCACCGCCACCACCAGCCGGGCGCCCTGGCCGAGGGCCTCCCGGGCCAGGCGGGCGCCGTCGCCCCGCGCCCGCGTGAAGAGCGCCTCGAAGTCGCCGATGGCCGTCCGGACGACACGGGCGATGGTGTCGAAGTTGCGACCGGTGCGCCCGTTGGCGCTGGCCGGGTTCACGATCAGGCACGGCTTCACCGGCGCAGGATACCAGCGGGAGGGACCGTCCGGATACCCACCCGCCGGCGGGGAGGGGCCGGCCTACTTCCCCTCGTACGTGCTCTTCACGTACAGGTCGCGCAGCTGCTTGGCGTCGACGTCACCGGGCGCGCCGGTCATGAGGTCCGTGCCCTTCTGCGTCTTGGGCCAGGCCACCACGTCGCGCAGCGACTCGGCCCCGGTGAGGAGCATCACCAGGCGGTCCATGCCGAGCGCGATCCCGCCGTGCGGCGGCGCGCCCATCTTGAGGGCGTCGAGCAGGAAGCCGAACTTGCTCCTCGCCTCCTCGGCGGAGATGCCCATGGCCTTGAAGACGCGCGCCTGCACCTCGGGGTCGTGGAGCCGGATGGAGCCGCCGCCGATCTCGAACCCGTTCAGGACGAGGTCGTAGCGCCAGCAGTAGACCCGGCCCGGGTCCGCTTCCAGGAAGGGCAGGTCCTGGTCGCGCGGGCGGGTGAAGGCGTGGTGGGCCGCCGCCCAGGTGCCCGAGTCCTCGTCGTACTCGAAGAGGGGCGGATCCACCACCCACAGGAAGTTCCACCTCCCCCCGGAGCCGTACTCCGGCACCAGGCCCATCCTCTTGGCCAGGTGCACGCGCAGGTTCGCCATCACGGTGTGGACCACCGACTCCTTGCCGAACTGGAACAGGAGCAGGTCGCCCGCCTGGGCGCCGGTGGCCTCGTTCACCGCCCTGCGGAGCTCGGGCGTGATGGTCTTGGCGAAGGGGGACTGGGTCCACTCGCCGCCCTCCCCCACCTTGGCGCGGGCCAGCCCCTTCGAGCCCATTCCCTTCACGTACTCCTCGAGCTTGTCGATCTCGGTGCGGGAGAGGTTGGCCGAGGCGGGGACCCGCATCGCCTTCACGATCCCCTTCTGCTTCACGGCGTCGGCGAGCAGGGGGACGCCGCCGCCGTCGTGCCTGCGCACGAGGTCGGTGAGGACCGTGTGCGGCATCTCGAAGCGGAGGTCGGGCTTGTCGTTCCCGTACTTCGCCATCGACTCGTCGAAGGGCATGCGCAGGAAGGGGCGCGGGATCTCGACCCCGAGCACCTCCTTCCACAGGCGCACGATCAGGCCCTCGATCACGTCGAACACGTCGTCCTGGGAGACGAAGCTCATCTCGACGTCGATCTGGGTGAACTCGGGCTGGCGGTCGAGGCGGAGGTCCTCGTCGCGGAAGCAGCGGACGATCTGGAAGTACCGGTCGAAGCCGGCCACCATGTAGAGCTGCTTGTAGAGTTGCGGGCTCTCGGCCAGGGCGTAGAACTTGCCCGGGTTGAGGCGGGAGGGGACGAGGAAGTTGCGCGCCCCGCCGGGCGTGTACCGGCCCATGAAGGGCGTCTCCAGCTCCAGGAACCGGTTCTCGGTGAAGTAGTTCCGGGTGACGTGGTTCACCCGGGCGCGGGTCATGAGCGTCTTCTGGAGCGGCGCCCGGCGCAGGTCGAGGTAGCGGTACTGGAGCCGCTTCTCCTCGCCGGTGTCGGTCTGGTCCTCGATCTGGAACGGGAGGGGCTCGGAGCGGTTGAAGATCTCGATCTCGGTGGCGTGGACCTCGATCTCCCCGGTCCGGAGGCGCGGGTTCACGTTCTCCCCGCGGGAGACCACCTTGCCGCGGACGCCGGCGCAGTACTCGAGCCGGAGCCGCTCGGCCAGCTCGTGCACCTCCGGCCGGACGTCCTCCTCGAACACGACCTGCGTCACGCCCTCGCGATCGCGCAGGTCGATGAAGACCGCGCCGCCGTGGTCGCGGCGGTTGTGCACCCAGCCGAACAGGACGACCTCCTTGCCGACGTCGTCCCGGGTCAGCTCGCCGCAGCTGTGCGTGCGCTTGATGTCCGTGATGAAGCGGGGCAAGGCGACCTCCGGGCGTGGAACTCGGCAGCTAACACCGCGGAAGGAGGGGCGTCAAGGACGAGGAGGTCGCGCCCACGCCGGGGATCAGCCGGCCGGCCGGAGATCCCGCAGCCGCAGCTGCAGGCGCCGCGAGCCGTCCCACTCGTCGAACCCGAGGGAGAAGGCCGCCTCCACCGGCCCGGCGCAGGCCGCGAGCCTCTCGCCCAGGCCGAATCCGATGGCGTCGAGACCGCGGCCGAGGGCGAGCTTGAGGTGGGTCCCGCCCGCGCCGACGGTTCGCGCCCGCGACGGCGTGCCCCGCAGGGCGAAGACGGGCTCGGGGTGCCCGGCCCCGAAGGGCCCCAGGCGATCGAGATCCTCCGCCGCCCGGTCGGTGAGGTCGGCCTCCGCCACCCAGCCGTCGATCCGGCAGCGGGGCACGAGGTCCTCGTCGGCGATGCGCGCCGCGGCGTGGGCCTCGAAGGCCTCGCGGAAGCGCGGCACGGCCTCGCGCGTCACCGTGACCCCGGCCGCATGGCGGTGGCCGCCGAACGCCTTCAGATGGCCGGCGCAGGCGGCCAGCGCGTCGTAGAGGTGGAAGCCTTCGATGGAGCGGCCGCTCCCCTTCCCGGTGCCGTCCTCGCCGACGCCCACCAGCACGGCCGGCCGGTGGAAGCGCTCGGCCACGCGGGCGGCCACGATCCCGACCACGCCCGCGTGCCAGCCGTCGCGGGCGAGCACGAGGCCGCGGGCGCCGGCGCGGACCCGGACGGTCGCGTCGGCCAGCGCCTCGTCGAGCATGCGGCGCTCGATCTCCTGGCGCGCCTGGTTCTCGCGGTCGAGCTCCTCGGCCAGGGCGCGGGCCCGCGCGGCGTCCTCCTCGAGCAGGAGCCTGACCCCGCGCCCGGCGTCGTCGAGGCGACCCGCCGCGTTGATGCGCGGGGCGAGGCGGAAGGCGACCTGCCCGGCCGACACCGGCGCTCCTTCGGCGATCCCGGCCACGCGCTTGAGGGCGCGCAGGCCGGGCCGGCGGCCGCGGGCCAGCTCCTCGAGGCCCCAGCGGACCAGGATCCGGTTCGTCCCGACCAGGGGGACCACGTCGGCGACGGTGCCGAGCGCGACCAGGTCGAGCGCGGCGCGGAGATTGGGCTCGGACCGCCCCCCGCCGAAGCGGCCGCGCTCGCGGAGCCTCCGGCGGAGGGCCATGGCGAGCGCGAAGGTCACGCCCACCGCGGCCAGCTCCTTCGCCGGATAGGCGCAGCCGGGCCGGTGGGGGTTCAGGATGGCGGCGGCCGCGGGGAGCTCCACCGGCACGGTGTGGTGGTCGACCACGACGGTGTCGAGGCCGAGCCCGGCCGCGGTGCGCACCTCGTCCACGCTGGTGATGCCACAGTCGAGGGTGACGAGGAGGCGCACGCCCTGCCTGGCCAGCCTCTCCACGGCGCCGGCGTTGAGCCCGTACCCCTCGACGAGCCGGTGCGGCGTGTAGATCGTCACCTCCCCGCCCGCGGCGCGCAGGAAGCCCGCCAGGAGCGCGGTGGAGGTGACGCCGTCCACGTCGTAGTCGCCGTAGCAGGCGATCCGCTCCCCGCTCTCCACGGCGTGGACGATGCGCGCCACCGCCGCGTCCATCCCCGCCATGGCGAACGGGTCGGGGAGATCGGCGAGCCGGACGGCCAGGAACGACTCGGCGGCGGACGGGTCGCCCAGGCCGCGGGCATCCAGCACGCGCGCGGCGAGCGGATGGAGGCGCAGCTCCGCGGCGAGGCGAGCCGCCCGGGCTTCGTCCACGCTCGAGACCACCCACCGCTTCCCCGGCCGCCCGGACACGGGAGAGGCGTAGCACGCGGGGCTGACGCGCCCGAGCTACCTCGCGGCGACGCCGGCCTTCCGCCTCGCCGCCCGCTCCTCGAGCCAGATCGTCATCGGTGCGGCGATGAACCAGGTCGAGTAGGTGCCGGAGACGATGCCGA
>DATIUR010000447.1:0-3000 GCA_035466675.1 Anaeromyxobacteraceae bacterium
GACCCGCGCTCGGGCACGCTCGTCTTCTCCGCGGGCCAGGTGGCCGCGAGCCGGGCGCTGGAGGCGTACTGGGCCGGCTACTTCTCCGGCAGTGACGCTGCCGGGCTCCCCCCGAGGTCGATCCCGGATCCGCGGGAGATCCGGCTCCTCAACGCGTACTTCTCCTGGGCGACCTGGGCCACCGTCGCGAACCGGCCGGGCAAGGACTACACCTACACCAACAACTGGCCCTACGACCCCGACGCCGGCAACCACCCCTCGACCCAGGCCTACGTCTGGAGCGCCCTCAGCCTGGTGGCGCTCCTCGCCGGCCTCGGGCTCGTCCTCCTCCTCTTCGGCAAGTATCACTTCCTCGGCTGGGAGGGAGACGAGGCGGCTCCCATGCCCAGGTCCGCGCCGCCGGCCATGACCCTGACGCCGAGCCAGTGGGCCACCGGGAAGTACTTCGCCGTGGTGGCCCTGCTGTTCCTGCTGCAGGCGCTCGTCGGCGGCGCCCTCGCCCACTACCGGGTCGAGCCCTTCTCGTTCTACGGGGTGGACGCGCTCGCGCGCCTCCTGCCCTACAACGTGCTCCGCACCTGGCATCTCCAGCTCGCCATCTTCTGGATCGCGACCGCCTGGGTGGCCGGCGGCCTCTTCCTCGCGCCGCTGGTCGGGGGCGGGGACCCACCCGGCCAGCGGAGGCTCGTCGACCTCCTGTTCTGGGCGCTGGTGGTCGTGGTCGGCGGGAGCCTCCTGGGCGAGCTGCTGGGCATCCAGGGGCGGCTGGGGGAGGCCTGGTTCTGGCTCGGCCACCAGGGCTCCGAGTACCTGGACCTGGGGCGCGGCTGGCAGTTGCTGCTGGCGGTCGGCCTGCTCCTCTGGCTCTTCCTGATGTTCCGCGCCCTCCGGCCCGCCATCCGCACGGAGGGCGGGAGCGACGTCTCGGCGCTGTTCCTCTACGCCGCCGCGGCCATCCCCGTCTTCTACCTGCCGGCCCTGTTCTACGGGCCCCGCGCCAACTTCGCCGTCATCGACAACTGGCGCTTCTGGATCATCCACCTCTGGGTCGAGGGCTTCTTCGAGCTCTTCGCCACCGTCCTGGTGGCCATCATGTTCCGGCAGATGGGGCTCGTCACCACCCGCACCGCGACCCGCCTCGTCTACCTCGACGCCATCCTCTTCCTCTCCGGGGGCATCATCGGGACCGGCCACCACTGGTACTTCACGGGCCAGGGGACGCTCAACATGGGCCTGGCGTCGTGCTTCTCGGCGCTGGAGGTCGTGCCCCTCACGCTCCTCACCCTGGATGCCTCCGGCTTCATCCGACTCAGGCGGCGCGCAGCCACGGGGGACGGCAGCGACCTCGCCTCGAAGTACCGCTGGCCCATCTACTTCTTCATCGCCGTGGGGGTGTGGAACTTCATCGGGGCGGGCGTCTTCGGGTTCCTCATCAACACGCCCATCGTCTCCTACTTCGAGATGGGCACGACCCTCACCACGAACCACGGCCACGCGGCCATGTTCGGGGTCTTCGGCATGCTCGGGCTCGGGGTGCTCACCTTCTGCCTGCGTTCGATGCAGAGCGACGCCACCTGGCGGGGCACCGAGAAGTACGTCCGCCTGGGCTACTGGGGCCTCAACGCCGGGCTGGCGCTGATGGTCCTGCTCGACCTCTTCCCGGCCGGCGTGCTCCAGCTCTGGGACGTCATCGCCAACGGCTACTGGCACGCCCGGCGCCTCGACTTCACGATGGGCGGAGCCTTCCACGCGCTCGAGTGGATCCGCATCGGCGGCGACACCGTCTTCCTGGTGCTGGGCGCGCTGCCCATGGCGGTGGCGGCGCTTCGCTCCTGGCTGCGGCGAGACGCCCCCGTCTCGCCGGCGCCCTCGAGGTGACGCCGGGCCTGCCGAAGACCGCGGGAGAGCGCGCCGCTCCGGGTGGCCTCGGGGCATACTGAGACCATGAAGACGGCCATGACGGTCGGAATCCTCGGTGCAGGCCAGATGGGCCAGACGCTGGCCAGGCTGTTCCTCGCGGCGGGTCACGACGTCGTGCTCGCGAACTCGCGCGGCCCGGCCTCCCTCTCGGCGCTCGTGGCCGAGCTCGGAAAGGGAGCCCGCGCGGGGACGCCAGCGGAGGCCGTCCGGGACGGCGACGTGGTCGTGATCGCGACGCGCTGGGAACAGACGGCGGCCGCCGTGCAGGGCCTGGGGCCCTTCGACGGGAAGGTGGTGATCGACACGACCAACAACCGGTTCGGACCGGGGCCGAAGGACATCGTAGACCTCGGCGACCTGACCTCGAGCGAGGCCGTCGCCGCCCTCGTGCCGGGCGCCCGCGTGGTCAAGGCGTTCAATCACCAGCCCATCCCGGTGCTGGGCAAGCTCCGGAGACCGGAGAGCCGCTACGACGAGCGCCAGGTCCTCTTCATCGCGGGCGACGACGCGGAAGCGAAGAAGGTGGTCGCCGGACTGATCCGCGACATCGGCGGCGAGCCGATGGACACGGGGACCCTCCGCGACGGCGGGAAGCTGCAGGGCACCGGCGGACCGCTCGCCGGGTACAACCGGCTGCTCAGCCACTCCGAGGCGAGCGAGCTCCTGAGGCACCTCGGGGTCGGGGCACCCGAGCTGGGGACTCCGGGCTGACGCCGCAGCACCTCGCGCCGGTCTCGCCCGCCGACCGCACGCCTCCCCCTCGCCGCAACGTTCCGCCGGTGCCCGCGCACCGGCCGGCCGGTTGCGCCCGATCGCGCAGGCGCCAACCGCGCGACATCGCGGGCCAGGTGGCGCTGGCCGGGCTCCTGCAAAGCGCTGCGAATCGGAGGTGAGGATGACGAATGCCGCCGAGGTGGGAACGACCGCGCGCGCCGAGGTCCCGCGACCGGGTCATGGCGGGCAACCCGCGACGCTGGTGAAGCTCGCAGCGCCCCGCGAGAAGAAGGCCTTCGTGCGCGCGCCGCCCGACAGGTCTCAGCGATGGCGGCTCGGGTTCCAGCTCGCCTTCCTGCTCCTGAA
>DATIUR010000448.1:0-1794 GCA_035466675.1 Anaeromyxobacteraceae bacterium
GCAGCGGCTGGACCGGCGCCGCTGCCGGTCCGATCCCCGACCGGAGAAGCCCTCCCGCGCTCGAACGCTCCGCGCCTGCGGGCAACGCCCCCCGCGGGTCCCTGTCCCGCCGGCGGCTCCGCTCCCCGGCGCGGCGAGACCCGGGGCCGCGCCGCGCCGCGAGCCGTCGGCGAGGGCCTGCCGGTGCCCTGGCAGCTGCGGTGCAACGCATGTCCAGCCGCAGCCTTCCGGCCGGACGCGCCCAGCCGTTCAGCGCCGGCGGATCTCGAAGCCGTCGGCGGCGGCGTTCATCACCAGCACGCGCGCGGCGTCCCAGCTGAAGCAGCCGGGGCCTTCCGGCCGCTCGCCGCCGAAGGACGGGAGCGCGAGCAGGTCCGGCAGGGGCAGGCCGGCGAAGGCCGGGCCGTTCAGCGCCTCGGCGAGCGCCTCGAGCGAGGCCGCGGCGGCCACCCGGGAGCGCGCGGCCGCGACGCGGTCCTCCCAGCCCTGGGGATCCTTCGGCCTGTGGCGGATGGCGCGCATGCGGTGTCCCCCCTTCGCGGCGGAGGTTCGTCTTTGCGGAGCGTATGTGCAACGGCCCTCCCGGGGACATCCCAGGTCCCGGTGTCCCGTCACCACGGGTCGAGCCGGCCTCCTCCCGGCCGGGGCGGTCCCGGCCCTCGCGCCTCAGCGGCCGCGCTTCACGCGGACGGTCCCGGCGGCGGCCTTCTCGTAGAACTCCCCGGTCTTCTGGCGGGCGCGCACCTGGCCGAGCGCCTTCTCGAGCGACTCGGTCTCGGCGAGGCAGGACTCGCCCTTGAGGCCGCGGGTGACGAGCCGCACCTCGCCCTCGGGCGAGATGGAGATCTCGATCTCGATCCGGTCGGCCATCCCTCACCTCCAGCGCGCCAGCACCAGCTTCACCGTGCCGTCCCGCCCGGTCTCCTCGCGGGCGACCTCGTATCCCTTCGCCCTCAGGTCCTGGAGGACGCGCGAGCGGGCGTAGCGCTGCGCGATCCGGCCGGCCAGGGCCTTGCCCTTCCCGCCCTCGCAGTCGGCCGGCACGAAGGTGGCCCGCTCGGTGCGCGGGTCCACCTTCACGCCCACCTCCGCGCCCGACGCGTCCCGGGCCACCCAGTCCACGTCGTGCACCGTCCCGTCGGAGGCCGCGAGGCGCCGCCGCTCCAGGATCTCGGCGCCGGCCTCGGCGACCGCCTCGAGGAGGAGGGCGACGCCCTGGACCACCACGGTGATGTCCGCGCGCTGGGACACGTCACCACCACCGCCGGCGGCGGCGCCAGGCGCCGCCCGGTGCGAGGAGGACGAGCAGGAGGAGCAGCAGCGCCGAGCCCGCCTGCCGCGCGCCCGGGCCCCCGACGGCGAGGAGCACGGCCGGCACGGCCACGGCCCCGACGAGCACGCCGATGCGCGCCCAGGGGTTCCGGATGAAGCGGAGGAGCCGGAGGCCCAGCGGCCTGGGGTCCTCCCCGAGCCCGCCGCCCCCCCATCCCCCGCCCCAGCCGCCCGAGCGCGCCTCCTCGACCTCGATGCGCCGCCGCTCCAGGTCGCCCGCCTCGCGGGCCAGGCTCTCGCCCATCTCCCGGCGGGCCCGGGCCTCCTCGGCCCTGGCCCGCTCCAGGATCTCCCGGCGCTCGGCCAGGGCGGCCTCCTCCCGCCGGCGCTCCTCCTGCCGGCGCGCCCACAGCTTCTCGTTGAACTCGTGCTGCGCGGGGGTGTCGAGGTCGGCGCCGCAGCCCGGGCACCGCGTGGCGAAGGCGCCGCCCTCGGCGCCGCAGCGCATGCAGCGGGTGAAGG
>DATIUR010000449.1:0-11279 GCA_035466675.1 Anaeromyxobacteraceae bacterium
CGTTGTAGAAGTGGACCGTGAACAGGAAGAGGAACGCGAGCGTGGCCTCCTCGCCGTGGACGATCTGCGCGGCGGTGATGATCCAGGACGGGGCCCACTTCGCGAACCAGACCGGGAACCAGAAGATGAAGCCGGTGCCGACCATCATCACGATGCCCCAGAACACGGCCCAGTAGTCGAACTTCTCCAGGTACATGTACCGGTCGAACCGGGGCCGCTCCTTCTTCACGCCCAGCATGAAGAGGATGTTGTCGCGGATGTCGAGGGCGTCCTTCGGCATGGGGAGCATCGACAGCGGCAGCCGCTTCTTCGCCGCGAGGAAGGTCAGGTAGAAGAGGTGGTAGACGGACGAGGCGATGATGAGCACCGCGCCGACGCGGTGCCAGATGGCCGCACCCTCCGCGCCGCCGAAGACCTTGAGGAAGGCCTCGGAGAACGGGGCGGCGTCGCGGCCGCCGATGAGCGGCGCGCCCTCGAAGGAGCCCGCCCCGCGCAGCGGCCAGCCGGTGATCCCGAGCAGGATCACCCCGCTGAGCATGAGCCAGTGCTGGATGCGCTGGTGCATGTCGAAGCGGACCACCGTCCTCTGCTCGTCCGCGGTGGGGGCGTGCGCCCTGCGGGAGAGGCGGACGCGCAGCTCGTAGACGAAGTCGATGAGGACGTGGAAGGCGAAGAAGAGCAGGGTGAGCGTGGTGAGGTAGGAGAAGGCGACGTGGACGATGTGGGGGATGGCGTGCCCGCCCGTCTCCTGGAGCGGCTTGTGCGAGATGAGGCGCGCGAAGTTGTCGGTGGCGCCCTCGTGGCAGCGGGCGCAGGTGCTCCGCCGGTTCGCCGGCGCCACCGCCGAGCCGGGCTCGTCCTTTCCCACGATGGCGTGGGTCCCGCCCTCGTCGGCGGCATGGCAGCTCATGCAGGCGGGCGCCACCGTGCTCCCCACGCGCACCATCCGGCCGTGGATCGAGTCGTGGTAGGTGACCGCCACCTCGGGCGAGAGCCCCGCCGCCTTGGCGAGCTCCGGGTTCCCGTGGCAGCTCTCGCAGCGCTTCGCGATCTGGCGCCGGTCGGCCGGCACCGGCTCCCGGGGGGAGGGCCGGGGCGTGTAGGGAGCCAGCTTCGAGACCGCGTGGAGGTCTCCGTGGCAGCTCGCGCAGGTGGGGCCCGCCACGGGCGCGTCGGCCGAGAGCCACTTCCCGTGGACGGAGGCCGCGAACGCCTCGGCCACCTCGGGGTGGCAGCTCTGGCAGGAGAGGTAGGCGCGGGGGGCGTGGATCTTCACTTCCTTGCCCCCTTCGCCGGTGGGCCAGGCCCCCTTCGACAGGCGCGAAAGGACCTGCTGCTGGGCCGCGTCGAGGGCGGGCAGCTCGCCGCCCATGGCGTGCTCGGGCGTGTACCCCTCGTGGCAGTCGGCGCAGGAGACGCCGTTTTCGACGTGGACGCTCCTCGCGAACGAGGCCTTGTCGACCCGCGGGCCGTCTCCGCCCTCGTCGTGGCAGTCGAAGCACGCCTGGGCGGTCTCGGGGAGCTTCGGCTCGTCGGCGCGAGCGGACGAGGCGAGGATCGTGACAAAGACGAGGAAGTAGGCTCGCATGGGCGATGTCCGCGGGTGCAACGGTCGTGCCCCCTGCACCCGAAAAGGCGCACATCTTAACGGGCCGAACCCACGCCGCTTTGACAGCAATCAATCGTTGTCGAGATCGCACGTTTTTCGCGCAGGGCTCGCGGTCGGGAAACGCTGCGCCCCGGCGGTTCCCGGGAGCGGACTGCGAGCCCTGCGGGCGAGCCGCCGAGGCTACGCGTGCGCGGTGACCTGGCGGAGGATGTCGAGCTCCTCGAGCGCCTTGCCCGCGCCGATCACGACCGCGCTGAGCGGGTCCTCGGCCAGGAAGACCGGCAGGCCGGTCTCCTCGCGCAGGAGCACGTCCAGGTTCTTGAGCAGCGCCCCGCCGCCGGCCAGCACCACGCCGCGGTCGGCGATGTCGCCCGCCAGCTCCGGCGGCGTCCGCTCCAGCGTCACCTTGACCGCCTCCACGATCCCGTTGATGGGCTCGGAGAGCGCCTCGCGGATCTCGGTGGAGGTGACGGTGAGTGTGCGGGGCACGCCCGCCACCAGGTCGCGCCCCTTCACGTCCATGGTCAGCTCCTCCTCGGTCGGGTAGGCGGTGCCGATGCCCATCTTGATGAGCTCGGCGGTGCGCTCGCCGATGAGGAGGTTGTACTTGCGCTTGATGTGCTGGATGATCGCCTCGTCCATCTTGTCGCCGGCGATCCGGACCGACCGGCTGTAGACGATCCCGCCCAGCGAGATGACCGCCACGTCGGAGGTGCCGCCCCCGATGTCGACGATCATGTTCCCGGACGGCTCGGTGATGGGCAGGCCCGCTCCGATGGCGGCGGCCATGGGCTGCTCGATGAGGTAGACCTCGCGCGCGCCCGCGCTCTCGGCCGCCTCCCGCACCGCGCGCTTCTCCACCTCGGTGATCCCGGAGGGGATCCCGATGATGATGCGGGGCTTCACGAAGCTCTTCCGGTTGTGCGCGGTCTGGATGAAGTACTTGAGCATCGCCGCCGTCACCTCGAAGTCGGCGATGACCCCGTCCTTCATGGGCCGGATGGCGACGATGTTGCCCGGGGTGCGCCCGAGCATCTCCTTCGCCTCCTTGCCGACGGCGAGGACCTTGCGGCCTCCGCGCGTGTCCTGCTGCACCGCCACCACGCTGGGCTCGTTCGACACGATGCCCATGCCGCGGATGTAGATGAGCGTGTTCGCCGTCCCGAGGTCGATGGCGAGGTCCCGGGACATGATGTTGTGGAGCCAGTCGAGCACGGCGGGCGGACTATAGCAGGGCGCCAAAAACTGTAAAGGAATGTCGCGGGTTAGGGTTCCACGCCCCTCGGAGCGGGGGACTCGCGCGGCCGGCGCAGTCGCGCTACGCTCGGCGCGACCGATGGGATCCTCGGATCTCCCCGATACCCAGACCGCGTGCCCCAAGTGCGGATACCTCGCCGACCCGGCCGACGGGTCGGTGAACTACTGCCCCAAGTGCGGCACCGACCTGCGGCCCGGCGCCCAGAACGACCGGACCCTCGCCCATCCCTGGCTCGACCAGGTGATCGCCGACCGCTACCGGCTCATCGACCTGCTCGGCGAGGGCGGGATGGGCGCCGTCTACAAGGCCGAGCACATCCGGATGGGCAAGGCGCTCGCCCTCAAGATCCTGCGGGGCGAGTTCGCCCGGGATCCCGGCGCGGTGCAGCGCTTCAAGTCCGAGGCGCAGATCGTCTCGCGCCTCTCGCACCCGCACACCATCGCCGTCTTCGACTTCGGGGAGATCGCGGGCGGCGAGGGCTTCTACCTGGCCATGGAGTACGTGCCGGGCAAGGACCTCGCCACCGTGCTGCGCGAGGAGGGGCGGCTCCCGGACGTGCGGGCCTCCCTCATCGGACAGCAGGTCCTGGGCTCGCTGGCCGAGGCGCACGACGCGGGCATCGTGCACCGGGACATGAAGCCGGCCAACGTGATGCTCATGCAGACCCGGTCGGGCGAGGACTTCGTGAAGGTCCTCGACTTCGGGATCGCGAAGCTGCGCGACGAGGGCCCGAGCGCGTCGAGCACCACCGGCGCCGGGGCGATCATCGGCACGCCCAACTACCTCTCCCCGGAGCAGGCCCGCGGCGAGGCGCCCGACGCGAGGGCGGACCTCTACTCGGTGGGGGCGGTGCTCTACGAGCTGGTGGCCGGGAGGCCGCCCTTCGTCGCCCCGAACCCCCTGGCCGTCGTCTCCGCCCACCTGCACCAGGAGCCGGCCCGGCTCACCGAGGTGGCCCCGGGGGTGTCGGCGCGCTACGCCGAGGTGGTCCACCGGGCCCTGAGGAAGAACCCGCAGGAGCGCTTCGCCTCGGCGGACGAGATGCGCGAGGCGCTGTCGCGGCTGGGGGAGACCTCCGGTCGCGTCATGCGCCGGCGGCCGAGCGCCCCCAGCGTGACCGGCGCCCTGCAGATCGCCAGCCGCGAGGACTTCCGCGAGTTCGAGCGGCAGCTCCAGGCGCTCAGGCGGAGCCGGGTGGTGGCGCCCGTCATCGCGGCGGTGCTGCTCGCCGTGGTCGGGCTGGTGACCTGGCGCTGGAGCGACGTCTACGCCCTCCTGGTGGCGCGGGCGCCGCAGTTCGCCTCCTCGCTGCCGGCCGCCTTCCGGCCGGCCGATCTGTACGACGGGCTCGAGCACGAGCCGAACGACTCGCCCGCCCAGGCGAACCCGCTGCCCATCCCGCCGGGACCGGACGGGCGGCGCTGGGGCGGCGTGGCGACCATGCGCGGCCACGTGGGCGCGCGGATCTCCGAGACCAGCGGGGACGTGGACGTCTACCGCATCGAGGTGCCGCCGCTCCCCACCCGCGCGGTCCTCGTGGCCGAGTGGAGCGCCGACGGGCCCAGGGAGGGGATCGCCGGCCTCGACGTGGCGCTCACGCTGAGCCGCGAGCCGGCGGGCGACGGGGACCGGACCTCGGCGCCGCTGGTCGCGAACGTGGACCGCGGCGGACCGGGCCGGGGCGAGACCCTGTCCGCCGCCCTGGACCCGGGCACCTACACCCTGGCCGTGCGCGAGCGGCATCGCCCCGACGCGCCTCCGGTGGAGAGGCCGGAGAACCGCTACCTCCTCTCGGTGCGCCTGGTGGAGCCGCGCCCGGGGGACGAGATCGAGCCGAACGACACCCCCGACGCGGTGGACCACGCCGTGCTCCGCTACCCGCAGTGGAGGGCCGTGGCCGAGCAGAACCCGCTCGCCGCCGCGTCGGCGGTTCAGGCGACCACCTCCCGCGACGACGCCGACACCTTCGCCGTTCCCCTCGGCGGCCAGGCGGAGGTCCCCGAGGTGGTGGTGGCCGTGCCGGCGCCGGACCTGGCGCTCACCGGCCAGCTGTGGTCCCCCGACCAGGAGGACCTCGCGGCGGGGCGGACCAAGGACCGGATCCGCTGGGAGGGGCTGACCACCGCCGGGCCGGGGGGCCTGCTCCTGCTTCGGCTTCCCGCGCCGAGCCGGGCGGACGCGCCGGTGCTGGTCTCGATCCGCGCCGAGCGGGGCGCCGGACGCTACGAGCTCCTGGCCCTGGGCGCCGGGCCTCGGTCCGGGGCCGCGGTCCTGGCGCGGATCGAAGAGCTGGGCCGGGCCGGCCGCATCCCCCTGGCGCTCGAGCTGGCCGCCGGCTTCGCGCGGGCCGTGCCCGGCGGCTCGGCACGGACCGACGTCCTTCTCGCCGCCGGCAAGATGGCCGAGGCCGCGGCCGGGGCCACGCGGCGCGCGGGCGTCGGGCGCTACGATCGGGCCTCCCATCTGCTGGGCGCGGCCGTCCTCGAGGTCGAGGGAACCGCCGTGCGCTACCGCGCCGCCTTCGAGGCGGTCGCGCAGGGGCGAGGCCGGCTCGCCGAGGAGGCCGCCGCGCGCCGCGTGCGGCTGGCCGCGCCGTGCGCCGGGCCCGACGTGGCCGCGCGCGCGGCGAGGTTCCTGGCGGCTCACCCGGAGTCGATCTTCGCCCCCGAGGTGCGCCTCTTGCGGGCGCGGGGCCTCGAGGCCGCCTTCTGGGCGGGCGGGGGGCGGGACCGGAGGGCGCTCGCCCTCGCCATCGAGGCCTACCGGTCCGTCCCGGAGGGACCGGGCGCCGCCGAGGCGAAGGATCGCGTCGCACGGCTGTCCGGGAAGAGGCCGTCGCGGGCGGGCTCCCGCCGGGCCTGCCAGTGAGCGGGGCTAGCGCGCCGCCTTCTGCGCGGCGGCCAGGTCGGGCACGCCGAAGAAGGCGCTCACCTTGCGCGCCCCGCGGGCCGTGCCCACGTACATGTACTCGACGTTGACGCCGGCCCGTCCGAGCTTCGCCGCGACCGCGCCCAGCGCGCCGGGCCGATCGGGCAGGACGACCTCGAGCACGTCCCGCTCCTCCGGGGCCAGCCCCCGCGCGGCGAGCACCTTCGCGGCGGCGGCGGGCTTGTCGGCGACGAGCCGGATGAAGCCCTGGGCCCCCTCCGCCCAGGCGTGCGCGCCGCGCAGGTTCACCTTCTTCTCGCCGAGCGCCGAGGCGACCTCGCCCAGCATCCCGGGCCGGTTCTCGACGCGGACCTTCAGCTCCTTCGCCTTCGCCATGGGCCACCTCCCGTGGGAGCCCGATCGGACGGGAACCGACCGGGCTCCGCAAGGTCACGGGAGGGGCAGCCCCCTACCCCTCCGCCTCGACCTTCACCCTGGCCTTGCCGACGACCTCGCTGTGGAGCTTCACGGGGACCTCGAAGTCGCCCGTGGTCTTGATGGGTTCCACCAGGTCGATCGACCGGCGGTCGACGTTGAGGCCGCGGCCGGCGAGCGCCTCGGCGATGTCCATGGCGGTGACCGACCCGTAGAGCTTGTCCTGCTCGCCCACCTTGCGCTTCAGGGTCACGGGCGTGTCGGCCAGCCGCTTCGCCACCGCCTCGGCGCTGGCCTTCATCTTGGCGGCCTTGGCCGCCGCCACCTGCTTCTGGTGCTCGAGCTCCCGCACGTTCCTGGGGTTGGCCGCCACCGCGAGCCCGCGGGGGAGGAGGAAGTTCCGGCCGTAGCCGTCCTTCACCTCCACCACCTCGCCGCCCTTCCCCAGGTTCTCGACGTCCTCTCGAAGGATGACCTTCATGGCGGCTCCTCTACATCGCCCCGACGGTGTAGGGCAGGATGGCGAGCATGCGCGCCCGCTTCACGGCGGTCGCCACCTCGCGCTGGTGCTTGGCGCAGTTGCCGCTGATGCGCCGGGGGATGATCTTCCCGCGCTCGGTCAGGAAGTACTTGAGCTGCTGCTGGTCCTTGTAGTCGACCTTCGCGTTCTTGTCGGCGCAGAAGCGGCAGACCTTGCGCCGGCCGAAGCCGCGCCGGCCGCCCATCTCCTCGCCGCCGCGGTCGCCCCGATCCCCGCGGTCGCCGCGATCTCCCCGGTCCCCGCCGCCGAACCGGCCGCCGGGGCCGCCGCCCATCTTCATGCCCTCTCCTGGACGTGCCATGGCCTACCCCTCCTCCGCCTCGGGCGCCTCGGCCTCGAACGGCTCCTCGCCGGGCGTGAACTCGCTGCGCTCCTCGCGTGGCTTCTCCTCCTCCACCGGCGCGACCTTCACGTCGGCCTCGACCTGGCGGGCGTCGATGTCCACGCCCTCGGCCAGCTTGACCGACTGGAACTTGGCCACGGCGTCGATCATCTTGAGGTTGCGCTCGAACTCCTGGACCAGGCCGGGCTGGCCCAGGTACAGGCAGTGCACGTAGACGGCCTTCGCGGCCTTGGCGACCGGGAAGGCGGTCTTGCGCTTGCCCTGGTCGGTGAACCGGATGACCTTCCCGCCCTCGCGCGTCACCACGCCGCGCAGGCGCTCCTTGATCTCCTCCACCTGCTCGTCCGGCGTCTCCGGCTTGAGCAGGTAGATGGTCTCGTACTCGCGCACGAGCCGCTTCGTCGCTTCCGCCATGTCTCTCCCCTCGGGTTCGTAGCGGCGGTTCGCCCGCCGCGAGGAGTGCATCGTGCCCGCCGGCCCCATGCCGGCGGGTTGCCGCTAGCTCTTCTCCGTCTCCGCCGCGCTCCGCCGGCGGTTCACCTGGTTCATCGCCTTCGCCACCCCCAGCTCGCAGACGAGCCGGGCCGCCTCCTCGGCGCGCTCGACGCACTGCTCGAGCTCGCGATCCTGCGCCTTCGGCCAGCGCCCCAGGACGAAGTCGGCCGGGTCCACGCCGGGGGGCGGACGGCCCACCCCCACCCGGACCCGGGCGAACTCGGCGCTGCCCAGGTGCGCGTTCACGCTCTTCACGCCGTTGTTGCCGCCGTGGCCGCCGCCCACCTTGATCTGCACCCGGAAGGGATCGAGCTCGAGGTCGTCGTGGATCACCAGGAGATCCTCGAGCCCGAGCTTCCAGAACCGGAGCGCCGGGCCGACCGCCTCGCCGGAGTGGTTCATGTAGGTCTGCGGCTTCATGATCCAGATCCGCTCCCTGCCCATCCGCGCCTCGGCCAGCTCGGCCGCGAACTTCCTCGCGCCGAACTCGGCCCCGAGCGTCCGCGCCAGCGACTCGGCCACCAGGAAGCCGACGTTGTGGCGCGTCCGCGCGTAGTCGGGGCCGGGGTTCCCGAGGCCGACGACGAGCTTCAAGCGGCGACCTTACTTCCTTCCCTTCTCGCCCTTGCCCTCGGCCTTGGCCGGGGGTGCGCCCGCCGGGGCGGCCGGAGCCGCTCCCGGAGCGGCACCCGGAGCAGCGCCGGGGGCCGGCGCGCCAGCGGCCGGGGCGGCGCCGGGGGCTGCCGCGGCACCCTCCGCGCCCGGGACCGCGGCCGCGACCGGGGCCACGACCTCCTCCTTCTCGGGCACGGCCACGAAGGCCACCACGTAGTCGGTGGAGAACTTGAACTTGCAGCCCTCGGGGGCCGAGAGCTCCGAGACGTGGATCGACTGGCCGATCTTGAGGTTCGTGACGTCCACCTCGATGCGGACCGGGATCTTCGCCGGCAGGGCCTCGAGGACGATCTCGTGCGCGGCCACCGTGAGGATGCCCCCCTGCGTCTGCCCTTCGGCCTTGCCGGTGGTGACGACCGGCACCTCCACGGTGACCGGCCGGTCGAGCTGCACCTCCAGGAAGTCCGCGTGCAGGAGCTTCCGGCTCACCGGATCGACCTGGTAGTCCTTGAAGAGGACGTGCTTGCGCGTCCCCTCCAGCTCGAGGGTGAGCAGCGTGTTGAACCGCTGGGGCGTGTCGATCGCCGCGAGGAGCCGGGAGGGATCGACCGACAGGTGCGAGGGCTCTCCCCGGGGGCCGTAGACCACCGCGGGGATGAGGCCCATCTGGCGGAGGCGGCGGGCGGGGCCCTTGCCCCTGCCCTCGCGGCGCTCCGCGGCCAGGACGTTCTCGGACATCTCTTCCTCCCAATGGGCTCGTGCCGGCCGCCGTGCGGCTCGGGCGAGGGGCCGGTCCCGGAACGGAGGCCGGCTCTGGGTGCGTGTGCGGGATCCCCAGGGGAGCCCGTGGAAGCGGGGCTCTTACCCGGATTCCCCGGGCGCGTCAAGCGCTTCGCGCCGCGCCCCCGCCGGTAACAGGGGGCGCCCGACCCCCGATCAGACGAACAGGCTCGAGAGCGAGTCGGCGCTGTGGATGCGCCGCACCGCCTCGGCGAGCAGGCCGGCCACGGTGAGGACCCGGATCTTGCTGCAGGCGGCCGCCTCGGGCCGGGGAGCGATGGTGTCGGTGACCACCACCTCCTCGATGGGGCTCCGCGTGATCCGCTCCACCGCCGGCCCGGACAGGACCGCGTGGGTGGCGTAGGCGTAGACGCGCGCCGCGCCCTTGTCCATCAGGGCGTTGGCCGCCTGGGTGAGCGTGCCGGCGGTGTCGATCATGTCGTCGAGCAGCACGGCCACCTTGCCCTGCACCTCGCCGATCACGTTCATGATCTCGGCCTCGTTGGCCCGGGTGCGCCGCTTGTCCACGATGCCGAGCGAGGACCCGAGCCGCTTCGAGTAGGCGCGGGCGCGCTCCACGCCGCCCGCGTCGGGCGAGACGATCACGA
Source organism: Anaeromyxobacteraceae bacterium (assembly GCA_035466675.1). GTDB lineage: Bacteria > Myxococcota > Myxococcia > Myxococcales > Anaeromyxobacteraceae > Anaeromyxobacter. Next base: position 9,553 of record DATIUR010000449.1, read on the forward strand.
CGTCGCCGGCCCGCCCGTCGAAGCGGCGCCGCATGTGGTCGAGCAGGACCGGCGCGGCGTAGAGGTGGTCGAAGGGGACGTTGAAGAAGCCCTGGATCTGCCCGGCGTGCATGTCCATCGAGACCACCCGGGTCGTACCGGCCGCCTCGATCAGGTCCGCCACCAGCTTCGCGGTGATGGGCACGCGCGGGGCGACCTTCCGGTCCTGGCGCGCGTAGCCGTAGTAGGGGATCACCGCGGTGATGGAGCCCGAGGACGCGCGCTTCAGCGCGTCGGTCATGATGAGCAGCTCCATCAGGTTCGTGTTGGCGTCGGGCGAGGTGGACTGGACGATGAAGGTGTCGAGGCCGCGCACGTTCTCGGCGATCTCCACCTGGATCTCCCCGTCCGAGAAGCGGCCCACGTCCGCCTTGGAGAGGGGCTTGCCCAGGTCCCGGCAGATGGCCTCCGCGAGCGGCCGGTTCGAGTTGCCCGCGAAGACCCGGTAGTCGTGCCGGTGTCCGTTCGTGACCATGAGCGCTCCCGAGGAGTTCGTCGCCACCGTGGGGCCGCCGCGCCCGGAGAGACGCGCCGCCGGCACGAGGGCGGCTCATACCAGACGGGTATGACGGCGTCGATGGGCCATCGCGAAAGGCCCGTGGAAACGGGGCGTTGCGCGGATGCCGGGAACGGGGTCAGGCCTCGCGGGGATCGGTCCCGGTCGGCCGCTGCGCCTCGCCCTTCCTCGCCTCTCGCTCGTACTCCGCCAGGATCACGCGCTCCATCTTCTCGCGGGTCTCGGAGTTGAGCGGGTGGGCGATGTCCTTGAAGGTCCCGTCCTTCCGCCGCTTCGCCGGCATCGCCACGAAGAGGCCGGTGTTTCCGTGGATCACCTTGAGGTCGCGCACGACGAAGCACTGGTCGAGGGTGATGGTCACGTACGCCTTCAGCTTCTCCTCGTTGACCGGGAAGACCCGGACCTCGGTGATCTCCATGATGTCACCCTCGGATGTGCTCTCCTCCCGCGTGCGATCAGGACCTCCACGTCCCTTCCTGCGTCCTCCTCGATCGCGACGATCTCCCGGGCCGCCCGCCGCGCTGCCGCGCCATCCTCGAACACCCCGAACACGGTGGGCCCGCTTCCCGACATTATAGCGGCCGTCGCGCCGCACCCGACGAGGCGCCCCAAGAGCGCCGTTAGCGCCGGACGCCGCGCCACGCACGGAGGCTCGAGGTCGTTCCCCACTTGGGTGGAAAGGAACCGCTTCCGCCGGGGCGGCCACTCGGCCGGCCGCCCTTGCCGCGCCGCGTCGAGCCAGCGGTAGGCCTCCGCGGCTCGGATGGCGAGCGCGGGATCGCGCGGGCGGAGGAGCACGAGGTGCAGGGGCGGCACGCGCGCCGGCTCGAGCGCCTCGCCGCGGCCCGCCGCCCAGGCGGCGCCGCCCAGGAGGAAGAAGGGGACGTCCGAGCCGATGGCGAGCGCGATCTCCGCGAGGGCGGCGCGATCGCGGACGCCGTGGGCGCGGGCGAGGCAGCGCAGCACCGCAGCGGCGTCCGAGGAGCCCCCGCCGAGCCCTGCGGTGACCGGGACCCGCTTCTCGATCCGGATGGCGATCCCGCCCGGCGTGCCGAAGCGGCGCCGGAAGGCCTCGGCGGCCCGCGCGGCCAGGTTCTCCGGCCCGTCCAGCTCGGGACGGCCGGGGACCCGGCAGGAGACGGGGCCGGGCCGCGAGGCGAGGCGCACCTCG
>DATIUR010000450.1:0-5062 GCA_035466675.1 Anaeromyxobacteraceae bacterium
GGTGATGACCACGATGGGGATCCGCTGGTGCGGGCCGCCCTGGCGCACCAGCCCCACCAGCTTGAGGCCGTCCAGCACCGGCATGTTGATGTCGGTGAGCAGGATGTCGAAGGCCGCGCTGGAGAGCTTGCGCCAGGCGTCGGCGCCGTCGCCCGCCTCGACCGTGGTCACGCCCTGGAGCCGCTCGAGCGCCTCGCAGAGGGCCCGCCGCATGGCCGGGCTGTCGTCCACCACCAACACCGTCCGCTGCATCGGCACGCTCCCGGAGTGCTCGTTCAGCCCCCCCGGGCGAATCCTTCCAGTCGCGCCGCGATCTCCGCGAGCCCCAGGACCTCGTGCACGGAGCCGCTCGCCGCGGCGGACCTCGGCATCCCATATACCACGGCGGTGTCCTCCGACTCCGCCAGCACGAGCCCGCCCGCCGCGTGGATCGCCTCCGCGCCGGCGCGCCCGTCGCTCCCCATACCCGTCAGCACAACACCGCACACGCGCGCACCCAGCTCCCGGGCGGCGGAGGCGAACAGCCGGTCCACGCTCGGGACGTGGCGACCCGCGCCGCCCTCGGCCCGGGCCAGCGCCGCCACCAGCGCGCCCCCGTCGCGGCGGATCTCCAGGTTGCATCCGCCCGGCGCCACCAGCACGCGGCCCGCCGCCACCAGGTCGCCGTCCCGTGCCTCGGCCACCGCGAAGCGGCTGGCCCGCCCGAGCCGCTCCGCGAAGGCGCGGGTGAACCGCGCCGGCATGTGCTGGGCCACCAGGATCCCGAGCGGCAGGTCGTGGGCGAAGGTCGCCAGCAGCTGCTGCAGCGCGCGGGGGCCTCCGGTGGACGCGCCGATCACCGCCACCCGGGTGGGCTCGATGGCGGGGCGCGGGGGCAGGGGCGTCACGCGGGGCAGCTCCGGCTGCGCCGCCAGGTTCTCGATCCGGAGCGACCGGACCGTGGCGCACTTCTCGAGCAGCGCCTCCCGGAACGCGCGCGCGTCCTCGCCCCCCTCCGGCTTGGCCACGAAATCGAGCGCCCCGAGCTCGAGGCACTTGAAGACGTCCGCCTTCCCGGCCCAGGAGGAGACCACGATCACCGGGGTGGGCCGCTGCGCCATGAGCAGGCGAAGGAAGGTGAAGCCGTCCATCCGCGGCATCTGGATGTCCAGCAGCACCACGTCCGGCTCGAGCCGGAGGACCTCGTGCAAGGCCTGCTCGCCGTCCGGCGAGCGGCCCACCACCTCGATCCCTCCCTCGCGGAGGATGGCCTCGACGACCTCCCGGCTCGTGGCCGAGTCGTCCGCCACCAGGGCGCGCAGGCGGCGGCGCTGGCTCAGGGCGCCTCCTCGGCCGGCGCGGCGCCCGGCCTGCGGTAGACGAGGTCGTTGCGCAGGTGCGCCAGCTCGAAGTCGGCGGTGACGTGGAGCAGCGACTCGGCGTGGCCCAGCAGGAGCCAGCCGCCGGGCCGAAGCTTCGCGTGGAAGCCACGCAGCACCCGCCGGCGGGTCGGGATGTCGAAGTAGATCATCACGTTGCGGCAGAAGAGGACGTCGAGCCCCTCCACCGGCGCCAGCGCCCGCGGATCGAGCAGGTTCGCGTGGAAGAAGCGGACCATGCCGCGGATGGCGTCGTCCACCACCCAGCGCCCCCCGCGCAGGTGGAACCAGCGGCGCATGGCCTCCGCCTCCGGGTTCCGGAAGGCGTGCTCCCCGTAGGCGCCCGCCCTCGCCACCTCGAGGACGCGGCGGGAGATGTCGCAGGCGGCCACCTCCACGTCCCAGCGCTCGAAGAGCCCCGAGTCGCGCACCAGGATCGCGACGGTGTGCGGCTCCTCGCCGGTGGAGCACCCGGCCGAGAGGATGCGGAGGCGCCGCGCTCCGGCGCCCCGCGCGGCCAGCTCCGGCAGGATCTCCTGGGCGAAGGCCCGGAGCTGATGGGGCTCGCGGTGAAAGTAGGTCTCGTTGGTGGTGAGCAGGTCGGTCGCCGCGGCCAGCTCCTCGTCCCGCCCCGGCTCGAAGCGGAGGTGGCGGTAGTAGGCGCGCCAGCCGCCCAGGCCGAGCGCCTGCAGGCGCGGCCAGAGCCGCCGCTCGAGCACGTACCGGAGGTCGTCGCGGAAGAGGATGCCGCAGTGGGCGTGGACGAGGTCCCTCAGGAGCCGGAACTCCTCCTCCTGCATGGGGGGGACGAGGGGATCGGGCCGCCACATGCGCGAGCCTGGCTACCGCCTGGAGAGGGCGGCGGCCGCGTCGGCGAACGCCCTCGCCACGAAGGGATCGGGGTCGGAGGCGGCGCGCCGGGCCGCCTCGTCGCGGAGCGAGGGATCGCGACGCGCCGCCATGGCCCGGGCGGCCACGCCCCGGACGTCCCAGCGATCGTGGCCGGCCGCGGCCGAGAGGAGCCGGATGCCCTCCGCGCCGGGAACGCGCGCGGCCAGGGCCACCGCCTCCTTCACCACCTCCGGATCGGGGTGGGCGCTGGCGCGCGCCACCACCTCGGCCGGGATCTCCCCCAGGGTCGCCAGGGCCCGCAGCGCGGCGACCGCCACACCGGGCGGGGTGCCGGGATCCCCGGCCAGCTCCCCCATCTCGGCGGCGTGCTCGCGGCGGCCGCAGGCCCCCAGCGCCTCGACCGCCCGCGCCCGGACGGCGGGCTCGGGGTCCCGGAGGAGCCCCGCCAGCGCGGGGAGGGCGGGGCCGCAGGAGGCGCGGGCGCCGCCGGCACGCGCGCCCAGCCGCCCGTCCGCGGCGGAGGCGGCCAGTTCTCCGACGGCGTGGGCCGCCGCCGACCGCACCGACCAGGCCGGATCGCCGAGCGCCCCCACCAGCACGGCGGGCGCCTCCGCGATCCGCCCCCGGGCCGCCAGGGCCCCATGGGCGGCGGCCGCCTCCGCCCGGTGTGCGGCCGACTCGCTCCGGAGGCCCGCGGCCAGGATGGCCGCGTCCTCCTCCTCGCCGGCCGCGCCCACCACCCGGTAGAGCCCGGCCGACGGCGCCGCGCCGGCGCGCCGCCGCACCGCGGCCAGCACGGTGGCGCGCGCCTCCTCCGACTGCCCCGCCAGGCGGAGCAGCGCCGTGGCGGCGAGCCCCGCCGGGCCGGGCGACGCGTCGTCCAGCAGGCCGGCCAGCGGCGCGACCGCCCAGGCGCTCCCCACGCGCCCCAGCGCGGCGATCGCCTCCGCCTGCACGGCGGGATCGGGATCGGTGGCGCTCTCCACCAGGATTCCCGCCGCGGTCGCGTTCCCGCCGCGCGCCAGCACGGCGAGCGCCGGCAGACGGGCCACCGGCGACAGGTGCGCCATCGCCTGGGAGACGGCCTCGAGCATCTGCGGGCCGGGCGGGAAGGCGTCGAGCGCCTCCTCCACGAAGGGGCGCAGGCGTTCCACCTCGGCCGCGCGCGCCACCGCGCCCGCGTGGCGCCCGTCGCCGATCCAGGCCAGCACGCTCAGCGCCCCGGCCGCCACGAAGGGCTCCTCGGACGCGAGCGCCCGGGCGCAGGCCTCCCCCAGCCCCGGCTCGCGGGCGGCGGTGAGGCGCGCGGCGCGGGCCAGGGGCGCGAGCTCCTCGGCCCCGCGGCGATCCCGCTGGCGGCCCACCGCCCCGAGCGCGGCCTCCCGGATGCGCCGGACCGGCTCGCCCAGGCCGGCCCCGAGCAGCGCCAGGGCGGCCGGCTCGTCGCTCGAGCCGAGCAGCCGGTAGGCCGGCCGCCGCAGGACCGGGCTGGCGAGGAAGCCCGCCAGGCGATCGGCCGGCGGCGGCACCCCCAGGAGCGCGAGCCCCTCCACGGCCCCGAGCCGGAGCGTCTCGTCGTCCGAGTCGAGCGCGGCCAGGAGCGCGCCGGCCGCCTCCCCTCCTCCCACCCGTGCCAGGGCCTCGGCCGCCGCCGCCCGCACGTTCGGGTCGCCGTCGGCGAGCCGGGCGGCCAGGGCCGGCACGGTGCGCCGGTCCCCGATCTGCCCGAGCACCCAGGCCGACGCCTGCCGGAGATCGGCCTCCTCCGCGCCGAGCCGCTCCACCAGCGGCGCCACGGCCAGCCGCCCGATCCGGACCAGCGCGGCGGCCGACCCCTCCCGGCTCCCCACGCTCGGCCCTCCGGAGAGGAGCGCCAGCAGGGCCTCCAGCGCCGGCCCCGGCTCGGCCATCGCCCCGATCCGGTCCACCGCCGCGCTCCGCACCCGCCAGCTCGGATCGTCGAGCCGCTCGAGCAGGACGGCCAGGTCCTCCGCACGCGCCGCGTCGAGCTCCGCCACGGCGCGGTAGCGGGTCTCGTCGTCGGGGTGCCGGGCGCGCGCGTGGCGCGCCGCCGCGTCCGCCGTCATGCGCGCCTCGAGGCCTCCGCCTGGGCCCGCGCCGCCTCGACCTCGTCCGGGCCCACCGGCTCGAGGAGCGCCTTCACGTTGAGCAGGAGGCGCAGGCGACCGGGCGCCCCGCGCTTCTCGGCCGCTCCCGCCACGCCCAGGAAGAACCTGGGCGCGTCGAGGCCCACCAGCGCGGGCGCCGGCCGCAGCTCGCTCCGGCGGACGCGCAACACCTCGCACACCTCGTCCACCACCAGCGCCAGGCGGCGCCGGCCCACCACCACCACCAGGAAGCGGGTTCGCCGGGTGGGCGGCTCGGCCGGGAGGCCGAAGCGCTTGCGGACGTCCACCACCGGCAGGACCTCGCCGCGCAGGTGCGCGACCCCCTCCACGAAGGCCGGGGCGCGCGGCACCGGCGTGACCGGGAGCGGCGGGATGATCTCGCGCACCCGCATGATGTCGAGGGCGTAGTCCTCCCCGCCCACGCGGAAGGTGCAGAGCTGCACCAGGGGATCGGCGGCGGGCCGCGCGGCCCGCCCGAGGTCCGATGGGTCCGGCGAGGCCGCCTGGCGGCGCGGAGCCGCCCGCGGGGCGGACGGGTCGGGCTCAGGCGCCCTGGCCATGCACCCTCCCCTCCTCCGCGGGCGCGGCGGGCCGCCGGAGGAGCGCGGGCAGGTCGAGCACCGTGAAGAGCCCGTCCCGCGCGTGGCCGATGGCCGCCAGCACGTCCGCGTGCGCGCCGGCCAGCGCCTGCGGGCACGGCTCGAGCGCGCCCGGCGGCAGGCG
>DATIUR010000451.1:0-2456 GCA_035466675.1 Anaeromyxobacteraceae bacterium
AGGGGCTAGCGGGCGGGCGCGTGCGCCAGATGGGCGCGCGCTCGCGCGCGCCGCTTCTGCTTTTTCTGGCCGCCCTTCTCCCCGCCCTGGCCGCCGGGGCGGGGGGCGGCCTCGCTCCGGCAGCGCCGGCCCCGCCCGACCTGGGCGCGCTCGTCGCGCGGGCCCGCGCCGAGCGCCTGGCCGAGGATGCGGCCTGGCTCCGGCTCGGTCGCTGGCGGCGGAGGCTCCTGGGCGGGCTCCTGAGCGAGGTGGACGGCCCGGCCTTCTTCCGGGCGCCGGGCGGGAGGACCGATCCGGCCGCGGAGCTCGAGGCGACGCTGGCCGGGTTCTTCCTGGCCCCGCCGCCCGGCGGCGACGAGATGGACGACGCCTACTGCCGCTTCCCGGCGCGCCGGGCCTTCCTCTCCCGCCGCCTCGGGCTCGATCCGGCCGGCCTGCCGCCGAGGTCCTGCCCCAGGCTCCAGGACTTCCTGGCCCGGGTCTCGCCCCGCGGCGTGACCCTCGTCTTCTCCTCCTACTACCTCGAGAACCCCTCCTCGGCCTTCGGCCACACGCTGCTCCGCCTCGACAAGGCGGAGGAGGCCCGGGGCGGCAGGCACTTCGAGCTCCTCGACTACGGCGTCAACTACGCGGCCACGCCCGACACCACGAACGCCGTCCTCTACGCGGTGAAGGGCCTCTTCGGGCTCTTCCAGGGCGAGTTCACGCACCAGGCCTACTACTACAAGGTGCGGGAGTACTCGGAGGCCGAGTCGCGCGACCTGTGGGAGTACGACCTCGCCCTCTCGCCGGACGAGGTCGAGATGCTGGCGCTCCACCTGTGGGAGCTCGGGGGGACCTGGTTCGACTACTGGTACCTCGACGAGAACTGCTCCTACCACGTGCTCGGCGCGCTCGAGGCGGCCGCGCCGCGCCTCGACCTGCTCTCGCACGTGGGCCGGCTGGTGGTCCTGCCCGCCGACACCCTGCGGGCGCTGCGCCGCACCCCGGGCCTCGTCCGCGCGGTCCACTACCGGCCGTCCATCCGGTCCCAGTTCCGCGCCCGCGTGGCGCCCCTCTCCGCCCGTGCCGCCGGCGCCGTCGCGTCCCTGGCGGACGATCCCGGCGCGCCGCTCCCCCCCGGCTCGGCCGCCGAGGAGGCGGCCCTCCTCGACGCGGCGGTGGACCTCGTGGACCTCCGCCACTTCCGCGACCTCATGTCGGGCAGGGATCCGGCCGCGGCCCTGCTCCGGCAGCGCCTGCTCGAGCGGCGGAGCGCCATCCCGTTGGCGAGCCCGCCGCTCGTGGTCCCCGTGCCGCTGGATCGGGCCCCGGACGCCGGCCACCGCTCGAGCCGCGCCGGGGCGGGCGGGGGCGTGTCGCGGGAGGAGGGCCCGTTCGTCGCGCTCGATCTCCGGCCGGCGCTGCACGACCTCGCGGATCCGCCGGAGGGATACCCGGACGGCGCGCAGCTCGAGTTCCTGCCGGCTCGGTTCCGCTTCCTGGCGGAGCGCGGGCGCCTCGAGGTGGACGAGATCCACCTGGTGCGCGTGGCGGCGCTGAGCCCCTGGAACCGGTTCGACCGGCGGGCCTCCTGGAAGCTCCGGGTGGGGGCGGCCACCGTGCGCGACGGGGGGTGCGACGCGTGCCTGGCCGGCGTGGCGGAGCTGGGCGGCGGCGTGGCGGCGGGCCTCCGCGGCCTCGACCTGCTCGTCACCGCCGACGTCGCGCTCGAGGGCGCCCCGGCGCTCTCCGGCATCGCCGGGTCGGGGGTGCGGGTCGGCCTCGGGCCCTCGGCGCTCCTGCGGGCGAGGGTGGGCCGGGCGCTCTCCCTGGTCGGCACGGCAGGCTGGCGGTGGCTCCCCGGGGCCGCGCCCGGCGACACCTGGACGCTCGGCGCGCAGCTCCGCCTCCACCTCGGGTCGGAGGTCTCTCTCGCGCTCGAGGCCCGCCGGACCCCGGCGGACGCCGACGCCTCGGCGCTGGTGGTCGGGTACTTCTAGGGGGCGCCCTACCACACCTCGCAGCGCGGCGCCTTCACCATGGGGTCGCCGGCCTTGCAGGCGAACGCCTCCGCGAACTCGGGGAGGTTCGCGAGCGGCCCGTTCACCCGCCACCGCGCCGGCGAATGCTCGTCGGTGAGCGCGCGCAACCGCGCGTTCTCGGGCCGGATCTTCGCGCACCAGACCTGCGCGGCGGCGAGGAAGAACTGCTGCTCCGCGGAGAACCCTCCCACCGGCGCCTCCGGGGGCTTCCCCTCCCGCGAGGCCCGGTAGGCCGCGAAGGCGAGCTTGAGGCCCCCCACGTCGGCGATGTTCTCGCCCAGGGTGAGCTCCCCGTTCACCTTCACGTCGTCCACCGCCACGTAGCCGCCGTACTGTTCCACCAGGCAGCGGGCGCGACGCTCGAACTCCTCGCCCACGGCGGGGCTCCACCAGTCCGCCAGGTTCCCGCGGGCGTCGTACTTGCGCCCCTCG
>DATIUR010000452.1:0-4744 GCA_035466675.1 Anaeromyxobacteraceae bacterium
CAGGGGCGGGGAGCATAGCACCGCCTGGCGTCCGGCGGGCGCGGGCGCCGCTCGCGCTCACGCCCGGGTCGACAGGTACTGGCGGGCCCAGATCTCCCAGTCCCGCAGGAAGGCGAGGTCGCGCACGCCCCGGGACGAGAGCCGGGCCGCCGCGCAAAGCGCCAGGCCCTCGCGGGCCAGGGCCACCGCCCCGGCGTCCTCCCCGAGCGCCGCCTCCAGGCAGGCGAGCCGCATGGTGGCCGTGAGACGGACGGAGTCGAGGGCCCCCTCGAGCGGGCCGGCGGCGGCGGGGCCGGCGGCCTCGCGCGCCCGGCGGAAGGCCTCCCGCGCCTCCGCGAGCCGGCGCGCGCGCTCGAGCCGGAAGCCCCTGCCCACGAGGCGGCCCCCGGCGACGGCGCGCCGGAGCGCGGAGAGAAACGCCCACGTACGCATCGGCGGCCCGGCAGCCTACCCCGGACGCCGCGCGCGGGAAACGCTGGAATCCTTTCCGGTGCCGGGGTATCTCATCCTCGATGTCCCTCGACGACCTCCTGCGCGTGCTCCCCATCCTCGGCTTCTTCGCGGTGATGGTCGTCCTCCAGACGTGGGTGCTCCCGCGCCTGGGCGTGCCCACCTGAGCGGTGCCGCGGACCCCGGCGGGGCCCGACGACGACGAGCGGAAGCCGCGGGGCTGCTGAGCGCGGCCGTTCCGCCCGCCTCGCCCCGGAGCTACGGCGCGCTCTTCAGGCCGATGCCCTTCAGGATGAGGGCCATCGGGCAGAAGCCCGTGAGCGCGCTCTGGAAGAGCATGAAGCCCACGAAGCCGGTGAGCCACAGGAAGTAGCCGCTCGTGAAGATCGGGCTCGCCTCGAGCCCGAGGGCGAGCGACGCCATCACGAAGAGACCTGCCACGAGCCGGACGCCGCGTTCGACGCTCATTTCGTTTCCTCCTGGAGACCCCCCCGCGGCAGGATGACGCCGGACCCCGCCGGGGTAAAGTCCTCGGGATGCTCGTCCCGACCGCCCTGGTGGCCGCCCTCCTCACCTCCTCCTCCCTCCCCGCACCTCCGCCGACCCTCCGCGCGGCCCCCCAGGGGGCCCCGAGAACGGAAGGCGGCTTCGCCGCCTCGATCGATCTCGCCGCGCGGCGAGCGGCCGAGGCGCTGGTGGCGCGCCACGGCGAGCCGGCGCGGGCGCGGGCGGAGCGCGGCGTGGCCCAGGCCGCCGCCTTCTGGCGTCCGGCCGACGGGGACGCCCAGGCCTTCGAGGCCTTCGCCCTCGAGCAGTTCGCCGCCGACCCGACCGCGCTCGACGCCGTCTTCCGGCGGCTGGAGACGGCCCTCGAGGCGCTCGACGGGCACCAGCTCGAGATCCAGCGCGAGCTGTCCCGCTGGGCGCAGCTCGACCTCGGGCCCATGGTGCCGGTGGACGGGCTTCTCGCCGCCCACGATCCCTTCGCGCACACGGTGGACGACCTGTTCGACGGCAAGGTCGCCTTCGTGGCCCTCCTCAACTTCCCGCTCACCACGCTCGAGGAGCGCCTTTCCCGGGGCGAGGGGTGGAGCCGGCGGGAGTGGGCCGAGGTCCGGCTGGCGAACCGCTTCGCCCGGCGCGTCCCGGCCCGGGTGAGCCAGCGCATCGCCCGCGCCTCCGCCGCCGCCGACCAGTACGTGGCCGACTACAACCTGTGGGTCCACCACCTGCTCTCGGCGGAGGGGGCCCGGCTCTTCCCCAGGGGGAAGCGCCTCCTCTCCCACTGGAACCTCCGGGACGAGCTCAGGGCGCAGTACGCCGAGCCGGACGGGCTCCCGCGCCAGCGCGCCATCGCCAGGGCGATGGAGCGGATCGTGACGCAGACCATCCCGGCCGCCGTCGTGAACGACCCCACCGTGGACTGGAACCCCTTCACCAACGAGGTGCGCGCCGCCCCTCCCGAGGCGATCGAGGCGGGCCGCCGGCACCGCGCCCGGGTGGACCCGGCGCGCGAGCGGGACGTGCGGTACGCCCGCATCCTCGACAACTTCCGGGCGGTGCGGGCGGCCGATCCCTACAGCCCCTCGGCCCCCGACTTCGTCGCGCGCAAGTTCGAGCTGGAGCGGGAGATCCCGGAGACGCGGGTGGTGGCCTTGCTGGAGGAGGTGCTCGGCTCTCCGTAGGTGAAGGCGACCGCGCGCCTCGTTGCGGAGCGGCTGGGGCGGCCGCTCGAGCCGTTCGACGTCTGGTACGCCGGCTTCCGGCCGCGCTCGCGCCACCCCGAAGCGGAGCTGGACGCGATCACCCGGGCGCGCTTCCCGGATCCCCAGGCCTTCCGCCAGGCCCTGCCCGGCCTGCTCGAGGGCCTTGGCTTCTCCGCCGAGCGGGCGCGGTTCCTGGCCGACCGGATCGAGGTGGACCCGGCCCGCGGGTCGGGCCACGCCATGCAGGCGGCCCGGCGCGGCGACAAGCCCCGCCTGCGCACGCGCGTCGCCAGGGACGGCATGGACTACAAGGGCTACAACATCGCCGTCCACGAGCTCGGGCACAACGTGGAGCAGGTCTTCTCGCTCTACCAGGTGGACTCGACCCTGCTCGCGGGGGTCCCCAACACCGCTTTCACCGAGGCCATCGCCTTCGTCTTCCAGGCGCGCGACCTGGAGCTGCTCGGCCTTCCCGCGCCCGACCCGGCGGCGAGGCGCCTGCTCGCCCTGAACGATCTCTGGGCCACCTTCGAGATCGCCGGGGTGGCGCTGGTGGACCTGGGCATGTGGCGCTGGATGTACGCCCACCCGCGGGCCACGCCGGCCCGGCTGCGCGAGGCCACGCTCCGGATCGCGCGCGACGTCTGGAACCGCTGGTACGCGCCGGTCTTCGGCGTGCGCGACGTGCCGCTCCTGGCCATCTACTCGCACCTGGTGAACAACCTCCTCTACCTGCCCGACTACCCGCTCGGCCATCTCATCGCCGCGCAGATCGAGGAGCACCTGTCCACCCTCCCGCCCGGCCGCACGCTCGGGGAGGAGGTGGAGCGCATGACCTCCCACGGCGCGGTGGCGCCGGACCTGTGGATGCGCCACGCCACCGGCCAGCCGGTCTCCGCGGCGCCGCTGCTGCGCGCGGCGGCGGCGGCCCTCCGGGCGGAGGGGCGGTAGGGCGGATCGGGACGCCCGCGTCGCCGCATCACCACGCCCGGGGCCGGAGCACTAGAATGGCGCCCATGCACCTCTTCGAGCCCCTGTCGCTCCGCTCCGTCACGCTCCGGAACCGCATCGCGGTCTCGCCCATGTGCCAGTACTCCGCCGAGAACGGCCAGGCGAACGACTGGCACCTCGTCCACCTGGGGAGCCGGGCGGTCGGGGGCGCGGGCCTGGTCGTGTTCGAGGCCACGGCGGTCGAGGCGCGCGGCCGCATCTCGCCCGCCGACCTGGGCCTGTGGGAGGACGGGCAGGTGGCGCCCATGGCGCGCGTGGCCCACTTCGTCGAGGCGCAGGGCGCGGTCGCCTGCTCGCAGCTCGCCCACGCCGGGCGCAAGGCGGGCGTGGCCCGGCCCTGGGAGGGCGGGAAGCCCGTGCCCGAGGCGGCCGGGGGATGGCGGCCGGTGGCACCGAGCCCCGCCCCCTTCGACGAGGGGCACCCGGTGCCCGAGGCGCTCGACCACGACGGGATCCGCGCCGTGGTCTCCGCCTTCGCCGCGGCCGCCCGCCGCGCGCTCTCGGCGGGGTTCCGCGCCGTCGAGATCCACGCCGCCCACGGCTACCTCCTGCACCAGTTCCTCTCCCCCCTCGCCAACCGCCGCGACGACGAGTACGGCGGCTCGTTCCAGGGCCGCACCCGCCTGGTCCGGGAGGTGATCGAGGCGGTGCGGACCGAGTGGCCCGAGCGCCTCCCCCTGCTCGTGCGGGTGAGCGCCACCGACTGGGTCCCGGGCGGCTGGGACATCGAGGACACGATCGACCTCTGCCGCGGGCTGGCCGGGCTGGGCGTGGACCTGGTGGACGTCTCCTCGGGGGGCATGCTGCCCACGGCCCAGGTGCCCATGGGCCACGGCTACCAGGCCGGGTTCGCCGAGCGGATCCGGCGGGAGGCGCGGATCGCCACCGGGGCGGTGGGCATGATCGTGGCGCCCCAGCAGGCCGACCACGTGATCCGGTCCGGGCAGGCCGACCTGGTGCTGCTCGCCCGGGAGATGCTGCGCGACCCCTACTTCCCGCTGCGCGCCGCCGTCGCGCTCCGCCTGGAGGGGCCCTGGCCGAAGCAGTACCTCCGGGCGAAGCCGTGACGCGGTAGCATGCGCGCGTGACCCCCGACGACGGAGCGCAGGCGGAGCGGCTCGCGCAGGGGCTCGCGGCCCTCGCCGCCGCCGGCCACGCCGAGGCCTGGAAGGAGCTCCGGACGAGCCCCGAGGCGGAGCTCAAGGCCGCGCTGCGCGACGGCGTCGAGGCGGTCGAGCGGCTGGCCCGCGTGGACCCCTCCTGGCAGCCCCGGCACCTGGCCGCCGCGCCGCACCTCGAGGCGCTGCGCCGCCTCCTCGACGCGCCGGGGCTGGACGAGCAGGTCCACCGGAGCGCCGCCGAGGCGGTGAAGGCGCTCGGGCTCCTGGGGCCGTAGGCGGGGCGCGATGATCCAGCTCGAGCCCCCGGTCACCGTCACGCGCCGCGGCGCCGAGAGGCTGGCCGCCGGCCACCTCTGGGTCTACCGGACCGACGTGGAGAAGGCCGCGGCCGGGGTGGAGCCGGGCGACGTGGTGGCGGTCCGGGACGGGCGCGGCCGCTTCCTGGGCAAGGCCTTC
>DATIUR010000453.1:0-2735 GCA_035466675.1 Anaeromyxobacteraceae bacterium
AGCGCTGCGGCGTCGCCCGTCGAGCGCCGATCCTCCCGCGCCGGCCCGTCGCCGGCGCGCGGAGCGAGCCAGCCGTCCACCTCGGCGGAGGTGGGGACGCGCGCCCGCAGGCGGTCCACGTCCACGCTGGAGGTGAAGAAGGCGTCGTAGCGGCGCTCGCGTGCGGGCGCGGGGATCCCCAGGGCGCGCACCCGCTGGCGGAAGCGCGCGGCCGCGTCCATCCACTCGCTCCACTCCGGCCCGATCCGGCGCTCCAGCATCTGCCGCAGCCGGCGCACCACGAAGGGCGCTCCGCCCTCGGAGGCGATGGCGAGCTGCAGCGCGCCGCGCCTCACCCGGGCCGGCAGGTGGAAGGTGCACAGCTCCGGGTCGTCGGCGACGTTGACCCAGATCCCGCCACCCTGCGCCTCCGCGGAGACGCGGGCGTTCGCCGCGCGATCGTCGGTGGCGGCGAAGACGAGGGCGAAGCCGGCCATGTCGCCGGCCCGGTAGGATCGCCGCCGCAGCCTCACCTCCCCGCGGCGCTCCAGCTCCTCGATCTCCGGGACGACCTCCGGCGCCACCACCGTCGGACGTGCGCCCTCGTCCAGCAGCCCCTCCACCTTCCGCAGGGCCACCTCGCCCCCGCCCACCACCAGGACGGGACGGCCGCGCAGGCTGAGCATCACCGGGTACAGGGTGGCCCCCCCTCACTTCGCCGGCACGAGCTCGACGCCCTTCGGCGCGGGGGACGGGACGGCCATCTCCTCCTCCCGCACGCCGATCGCGATCTTGTAGAAGCCCGTCAGCAGGAGGCCGCCCAGCGCCCAGATGCCGAGGGCGATGAAGACCTCCCGCCAGGTCGGCCAGTACTCGGTCACGTGACCGAGCGGCGAGGGCACGAACCCGGTCACCACCATCCCCAGGCCCTTGTCGATCCAGAGCGAGCCCACCACGGCCAGGCTGGCCAGGACCAGCAGCCCCCGCCGGCGCCGCAGCTGCGGCACGAGCAGGAGCACGAGCGAGAGGGCCGCCAGCGCGAGCGAGGCCCACATCCAGGGGGCCAGGACCTGGTGCCCTTCGAGGCCGAGGTAGAGGTAGGTGAAGTGCTCGACGTGCTCCGGGATGGCGCTGTAGAGGGCCGTGAAGAGCTCCAGGCCCACGAAGAAGACGTTCACCGTCATGGCGTAGGCGACGATCTCGCCCAGCTTGCCGATGGCTTCCTCGCCCGGATCGAACCGGCTCACCTTGCGGACCAGGAGCGCGAGCAGGATGAGGATCGACGGTCCGGAGGCGAAGGCCGAGGCGAGGAAGCGCGGCGCCAGGATGGCGGTGAGCCAGAAGGGCCGGGCGGCCAGGCCGGAGTAGAGGAAGGCGGTCACGGTGTGGATGGAGACGGCCCAGGGGATGGAGAGGTAGACGACCGGCTTCACCCACCGCGGAGGCGGCGTGCCGGCGCGCTCCGCCCGGAACGTGGCCCGCGAGATGATCACGTTGAGGACCAGGTAGCCGTTCAGGGAGAGCAGGTCCCAGAACATCAGGGAGTTCGGCGTGGGGTGCAGGAGGACGTTCATCACCCGGCGCGGCTGCCCCATGTCCGCGAAGACGAAGAGCAGGCACATCATCACGGCCGCGATGGCCAGGAACTCGCCCAGGATGGCGAGCGGACCGAACGTCTTGTAGTGGTGCACGTAGTAGGGGAGCACCACCATCACCGCCGAGGCGGCCACCCCGACCAGGAACGTGAACTGGGAGATGTAGAGCCCCCAGGAGACGTCCCGCGACAGCCCCGTGATGCCGAGGCCCACCTGGAACTGGTGCAGGTAGTTGGCGAGGCCGAGGACGACCAGCGCCAGGAGCACCGTGACGAGCGTCCAGTAGCCGCGGCTTCCTCTCAGTACCTTCTCGAGCATGTCGACCTCAGAGGATGTAGAAGACGTGCGGCGAGGTCCCGAGGTTCGGCTTCCGCCGCGCCACCAGGCTTTCCCGCAGCAGGGCGCTCACCGCCGATCCCGGATCTCCCGCGTCGCCGAAGACCAGGGCTCCGCAACCGACGCGCTGCGACTCCTCCACGCATGCCGGCTGCTTTCCCACCGCCAGCCGCTCGGTGCAGAAGGTGCACTTCTCGACGACGCCCTTGGTGCGGGTGGGATAGTCGTTGTTCTGCTGGTCCCCCAGGGCCGCGCGCGGATCCTTCCAGTTGAAGCTTCGCGAGCCGTAAGGGCAGCCGGCCACGCAGTAGCGGCAGCCGATGCAGCGGTGCTCGTCCATCATCACGATCCCGTCGGGCCGCTTCCAGGTCGCCTGGGTGGGGCAGACGCGGACGCAGGGCGGGTTGTCGCAGTGGTTGCAGAGCACCATGGTGGGGCGCTCCTTCACCGCGGCCGCCGTGTAGGGCGTGACCAGGTCGGGGAAGACGTGGCCGAACTCCTCCTTCCAGATCCACTTCACCGCGTGCCTGGGGTCCTGCATGGTCGGCACGTTGTGCGCGCGGTGGCAGGCGTCGATGCACTCCCGGCAGCCCCCGTGCGCGAGGCACTTCTTCTGGTCGACCACCATGGCCCAGCGCTTGCGCCCCGGGGCGGGGGCGGCCGGCTCGGCCGCCGGCTCGCTCGCGGACGCCCGCGCGATGGCCCGGGCCACCGGCAGGCTGGAGGCCCCGGCGATCCCGAGGCCGGCGATCTGGAGGAAGCGGCGTCTCTTCATGGCCTGACCCCCGTCCTCTTCTCCCGGTGGCAGTCCCAGCAGAACGCCTG
>DATIUR010000454.1:0-5762 GCA_035466675.1 Anaeromyxobacteraceae bacterium
ACGAGAGCGATCGACGGGGCATGGCGCCTGGTCAGGGGAGCCGTGCCCCCCTCACGCGACGGGGAGGCGCCGGCCTCCCGAGCGATCGGAGCCTGCGATGAGCCAGATGCCCAACCCCTACGGCCCCTCCATCGGGCTCGAGGCCGCGCGCCGCGTGGGGGGCGCGGCGGTGGCGGACGCGGCCGCGAACGGCTGGGTCATCGCGGTCGCCGTGGTCGACGCCTCGGGCGACCTCGTCTTCTTCGAGAAGATGGACGGCACCCAGGTCGGCAGCATCGACGTGGCGCTGGGCAAGGCCCGGTCGGCCGTGCGCTTCAAGAGGCCCACCAAGGAGTGGGAGGACGCGCTCGCCGCCGGCCGGAACGCGGTCCTGGGGATCCCGGGAGTCCTCCCCGTGCAGGGCGGCATCCCGCTCCTCGACGGGGACGGGCGGATCGTGGGCGCGATCGGCGTGAGCGGCGCGCTCCCGGTGCAGGACGGCCACAGCGCGGAGGCGGGCGCGGTCGCCTTCCTCGCCTCGCCGGGCCCGAAGCGTTGAACGGTCGCGATCCCGAGACGCTCGACGGGAGGCCTTGCCCCAGGTCCGATCGCTCGCCGCGTCTGGGCGGCGAGCCTTCAGCCGGCGACCGTCTCCGACGCGGCGCGGACGAGCCCGGGCCCGCGCGCGGTGCCAGGGAATCGGCAGGCCCTCGCCGACGGCTCGCTGCGCGGCGCGGCCCCGGGTCTCGCCGCGCCGGGAAGCGCACCCGCCTGCGGGACAGGGACCCGCGGGGGGCGTTGCCCGAGGCGCGGAGCGTTCGAGCGCGGGAGGGCTTCTGCGGTCGGGGATCGGACCGGCAGCGGCGCCGGTCCAGCCGCTGCGATCCGGGCCGCACCGGCCCGTGCTGGCAGGGCGTCGATGCCGGCGGGAGCGGACGGTATCGGCGACGGTACGGCGACGGGCTCGCCGCGGAGCGCCGAGGGGAACGCCTCCCCCGCGGGGCCCGTGGGTGGCACGGTCATCCGAGCCGATCCCGACTCGCGCCCGGTCGTCTACCGCCGCTCCCGGCGCGGGCCGGTCGCCGCCCTGGGGTAGCGCAGGCTCGCCACCATCTCCTGCACCTCGGGGCGGGGAGCCGGGGTCCGGAGCGAGACGGCGACGATCACGGCGAAGGCGAGGACCATGCCCACCGCGCCGATCCCCTCCGGCGAGATCCCGAGCCACCAGTGGGCGGGGCCGTCGAGGTCGGGGCGGACGAACCGGAACCAGGCGATGTAGCCCGAGGTGAAGAGGATCCCGGACGCCATGCCCGCCATGGCGCCCTCCCGGGTGGCCCGCCGCCAGAAGATGCCCGTCACGAGCGCCGGGAAGAAGGACGAGGCCGCCAGGCCGAAGGCGAGCGCCACCACCTGCGCCACCGAGCCGGGCGGGTGCATGGCGAAGGCGCCCGCCAGCAGCACCGCCACCCCCACCGCGAAGCGGGCCAGCCTGAGCTCGTTGCGCTCGGACAGGTTGGGCGTGAAGGTGGACTTCCCCAGGTCGTGCGCCACGGCCGAGCCGATGACGAGGAGGAGTCCGGCCGCGGTGGAGAGCGCCGCGGCGAGCGCCCCGGCCGCCACCAGGCCCACCACCCATGCCGGCAGCCGCGCCATCTCCGGGGTGGCCAGCACCATGATGTCGTAGTCCACCCGCACCTCGTTCTCCGCGTCGCGGGCCGAGAGCTGCATGCGCCCGTCGCCGTTCCGGTCGTCCCAGGAGAGCAGGCCCGTCGCCTCCCACCGGGCGAACCACTCCGGCGCGCTCGCGCGGGGCTGGTCGTGGACCGCCGCGACGAACGTGGCCCGGGCGAACGCGGCCATGGCGGGCACCGCGGTGTAGAGCACCGCCACGAAGAGCAGGGCCCAGCCCGCCGAGGCCCGCGCGTCGCGGATCTTGGGGACCGTGAAGAAGCGGACGATGATGTGCGGCAGGCCGGCCGTGCCGGCCATGAGCGCCAGCGCGGTCATGAGGACGTCCAGGCGCGGGCGCCACCCGGCGGTGAAGGGCCGGAAGCCCAGGTCGACGTTGAGCCGGTCGATCACCTCGAGCAGCCGCTGGCCGGCCGGGACGCCCAGCGCGGCCGCCCCCTCCGCGCTGACCGGCGCGCCCAGGCCGAGGGCCGGGACCGGCTGGCCGGTGAGCGAGAGCGAGATGAGGACGGCCGGCGTCAGGTAGGCCACCGCGAAGACCACGTACTGCGCCACCTGCGTGTGGGTCGCGCCGCGCATCCCGCCCAGGACCGCGTAGAGGAAGACGGCGGCCATCCCCACCAGGATGCCCTTCTCGACCGAGGTGCCGAGGAAGCCGGAGAGCACCACGCCCACCCCGCGGACCTGGCCGGCCACGTAGGTGAAGGAGATGAGGACGGCGCACAGGAGCGCCAGGACCCGCGCGCCCCGGGAGTAGTACCGCTCGCCCACGAACTGGGGGACCGTGAACTTGCCGTACTTGCGCAGGTAGGGCGCGAGCAGCACCGCCAGGAGGACGTAGCCGCCGGTCCACCCCATGAGGTAGGCGGAGCCGTCCCGGCCCGAGAAGGCGATGAGCCCCGCCATCGAGAGGAAGGAGGCCGCCGAGATCCAGTCGGCGGCGGTGGCCATGCCGCTCAGGACGGGCGGCGTCGAGCGGTCGGCGACGTAGTACTCGCGGGTGAAGCGGGCCTGCGCCCAGACCGCCACCGCGGCGTACAGGGCGAAGGTCGCGGCCACCACCACCCAGGTCCAGGCCGACGCGCCCACGGCGGACCCCGTCACTCCTCGAAGACGCCGAAGCGGCGGTCGAGGGCGTTCATGAGCCGCGCGTAGACCGCCACCAGCACCACGAAGACGACGACCACCCCCTGCTCGGCGAACCAGAAGCCGAGCGGGAACCCGGCCACCCGCACCGCGTCGAGCGCGTCGGCGAGCAGGACGGCGGCGCCCGCCGAGACGGCCAGCCACACGGCCATGATCGACACGATGTAGGTGAGGTTGCGCCGCCAGTAGGCGACCTGATCGTCGCGGGTCATGGGCCTCGCCTCCGGCCGGGAGGGGCGGACCACGCTACCACGTCCCGCCGCGGGGGCGACCCTGCAATCGCGGGAGCCGCACCCTCCGGCGCCGGCCGGCGCTATGATGCCGCCGCCTTGCGCCGCCTCCCGCCCGGCTACCTCGTCTTCGCGCTGATCCTCTTCGGGACCCTGGCGGTCGGCTTCACCGGCCTCGCCCTGCTCGTCCACGTCCGGACGTGGGCGATCGAGGCGGCCTCCGCGCAGCAGGCGCTGGTGGTGGAGGCCCGCGCCCACCTGCTCGGGGCCGAGCTGCGGCGGCTCGGCACCGAGCTGGAGCGTCTCTCCCGTCTGCCCGAGTTCGACGCGCCGGGGCGGGGGATGGAGGCGAAGGCGCGGGTGCTCCAGGCCGCCCGGCAGGATTTCCGCGTCCTCTCCATGACCGTCGCCCTCCTCCGCGCGGACGGATCCGTCGCCTGGGCGGAGCCCCCCGGCCTGCCGGCCGACGCGGCCGGACGGGTCTCGGCCGGGCAGGGGGCCGGGGTGGGCCGCGCCGCCGTCCGCTTCGAGCCGCGCGGCGTCACCGCGGTCGCCGGCACGCCGGGAGGAGAGGCGATCGCCGCGTTCCTCGCGCTCGATCCCGGGCTGTTCGGCGACGACCTCTCCCATGCGGCCGGCGACGAGGGGAGCGTGGCCCTCCTGCTCTCCACGGACGGGGCCGTCGCGCACGTGGTGGCCTCCGCCGGCGCCGCCCCTCCCCCCGGGGTCGCCGGCGCGGCCGGGCAGGCGTGGATGGGCGGCCCCGCCGGGCGCAGCTGGCTCGTCACCGTGTCCCCGGTGGGCGAGGGCCCCCTGCGGCTCCGGCTGGTCCAGACGGCCGAGCAGCTGGAGCGGGCCGTCGACCGGTTCCTGGACCGGCTGGTCATCACCCTCGGCGCCGCGCTTCTCCTGGCGGTCGCCGGTGGGGCGCTCCTGGCCATCGTCCTGGGGCGCCTCGAGACCGCGCAGAGGGAGCTGGACCTGTCCCGCGACCTCGCCGCCATGGGGCGGGCCGCCACCGCCATCTCCCACGAGGTGAAGAACTCGCTGAACGGCATCTCCGTGGCGGTCGACTTCCTCGCCTCGGAGCGCGCCTCGGCCGGGGCGGCCAGGTCGGTCCACGCCCAGGCCCGGGAGGAGCTGGAGCGCCTCCGGTACGTGGCGGAGGACCTCACGCTCTTCTCGGCCGAGCCCCGGCTGACCCTGGCCCCGGTGGACCTCCAGGACCTGGCGGAGCGTGCCGCCGCCTCCCTCCGGCCGATCGCGGCCGGGCTCGACGCCACCATCGCCGTCGCGTCCCCGCAGGCCGCCGGGCCGGTGGTGATCCGGGGGGACGATCGCAAGCTCTTCGGCGCCGTCCAGAACCTCGTCCGGAACGGGCTCGAGGCGATGGCCCAGGAGGCGCCGGCCGGCCCGCGCGACGGGGGGTCGCCGCCGCGGGGCCGCCGCATCCTGGTCCGCACCACGCTCGACGGCGAGTGGGGCTCCATCGAGGTGGCCGACTCGGGGCCCGGGGTGCCCGTGGAGGTCCGGAGCCGGCTCTTCCAGCCCTTCGCCACCACCAAGCAGGCGGGCACCGGCCTCGGGCTCACCATCGTCCGGCGGATCGTCGAGGCGCACGGCGGGCGCGTCGAGGCGGGAGACGGGCCGGGTGGCGGCGCCGTCTTCCGGATGGACCTCCCGCTCTGGCCGGGCGCGACCGGCGCGGCCACCCGCGCCCCGAGGCCGGCGCCGTGAAGGCCCGCATCCTGGTCATCGACGACGAGAAGACCTTCCGCGTCGTCGCCGAGGCGGCGCTCCGGACCGAGGGGTACGAGGCCTTCTCGGCCTCGAGCGCCGGGGAGGGGCTCGCCCTGGCCCGGGAGCACGCCCCGGACGTCGTGATCCTCGATCAGAACCTCCCGGACTCCGACGGCCTCTCGGTCCTCGAGCAGCTCCTCCGGGAGGGCGGCGAGCCGGGTCCGGCGGTGGTGATGGCCACGGCCTACGGCGATCTGCCCAGCGCGGTGAAGGCGCTCAAGCTGGGCGCGCTGGACTACCTCACGAAGCCCCTCCAGCTGCCGGAGCTGCTGGTCACCGTGCAGAAGGCGGTGGACGGGCGCGCGCTCCGGCGGCGGGCCCAGGGCCTCTCCGGCGCCAGCCGGCGCCGCCTCGAGCAGCGGATGTGCGTGGGCGAGTCGGCCGGCATGCGGAGGGCCGTCGAGCTGTGCGAGAAGGTGGCCGCCTCCCCCGACACCACCGTCCTCATCGAGGGGGAGTCGGGGACGGGGAAGGAGCTCCTGGCCCACCTCCTCCACGTGAGGACCCCCGGACGCCGCGACGCGCCCTTCGTGGAGCTGAACTGCGCGGCCATCCCCGAGACGCTGCTCGAGAGCGAGCTGTTCGGGTACGAGCGGGGAGCCTTCACCGACGCGAAGCGCGAGAAGCCGGGCCTGCTCGAGCAGGCCGACGGAGGCACGCTCTTCCTGGACGAGGTCGGCGACATGCCGCTCTCCACCCAGGCGAAGCTCCTGAAGGTCCTCGAGACGCAGACGTTCCGCCGCCTCGGCGGCGTCCGGGACCTGACGGCCGACGTCCGCTTCGTCGCCGCGACGCACCGCGATCTGGCGGCCGCGGTGAAGGCCGGGACGTTCCGGCTCGACCTGTTCCACCGGCTGGACGTGTTCCACGTGCGCGTGCCGCCCCTGCGCGAGCGGCCGGAGGACGTGCTCCCCCTGG
>DATIUR010000455.1:0-3728 GCA_035466675.1 Anaeromyxobacteraceae bacterium
CCGTGACCGCCAGCCGCGCCCCGGCCAGGCACCGGTCGATCTCCGCGACGATCTCGGCGTGCCCCAGGGCCGGGGACGGCAGGGTCAGGCGCTGCTCGTGGAGCTCGCCCAGCTCCTCCGGCCGGACGCGCAGCACCTCGCCCATGCGGCGCACCTTCTCCTCCCGGGGGACGCCCGGCCGGAAGTGGAAGGCGAAGGCCCGGCGGGAGGGGTCGGGGAAGGGGTCGCGGGTCACCGCCGAGAGGAAGACGTCGTCCACCGCCACCAGGAAGGCCGCCTCCGGCATCCAGCACCTCTCGCGCGGCAGCACCGCGCCCAGGCTCTCCACCGCGACGGTGCGGACCCGGGCGATCCGGGTGGCCACCTCGTGGAAGTCCTCGTTCAGGATGCGGGCGGCCGTGTCGGGCGGCACCGCCACCGCCACCACCGGCGCCTCCAGGCTCCTGCCGTCGGCCAGGGCCACCGCGTACCCGCTCCCGGCGCGCGCCACCCGGCGAGCCTCCACGCCCGTCTCCACGCGCACGCCGGGCGTGGCCGCCACGCCGTCGCACACCGTGCCGAGCCCGCCCTCGAAGCCGAAGCTGCGCGGGAACTCCTGCCGCCGGAGGCGCTTCTTGAAGAGCGACCCGGGCCCCTCCACCGGGAAGGCGTCGGCGGGCTGCGAGGGGACGGCCGCGAAGAAGGGCCCCAGCACGCGGTCGTAGTTCCGGCGCCCCAGGAGCCGCGAGTAGTACGAGTAGACGGTCTCGCCCCGCTTCCCGCGGAAGAAGCCGAGCGGGAAGTGGACCGCCGCCTCGACCCAGCTCAGCTCGAGCAGCACCTTGGGCGGCGTGAGCCACCTCGCCTCCCCGCCCCGGAGCAGGCCGAACCGGGCCCGCGCCGGGCCCCGGGGGACGAGCTTCCCGGCCGCCCCGGTCCCCACCGCCACGTCCAGGAAGCCGCCGTAGCTGTTGTAGGTGGTGTGCGCGCCCATCTCGAACCAGAAGCCGTCCGGGCGCCGCACCGAGTGGATGCAGCCGCCGATCCGGTCCGCGCGCTCGAGGACGAGCACCCGCCGGCCCGACCGGGCCGCCTTCCAGGCGAAGGCGAGGCCGCTCACCCCCGCCCCGACCACGATCACGTCTTGCCGGTCCATGTCGGGAGGGGAGCCTCGCACGGCCCGCCGGGGCGCGCCAGGGACATCCGGGCGCGTCCCCCCGGCCTTCCTCCATGGCGCTTCTCCCCCGGCCCGGCCTGCGATAGAAAGGTCGGACCATGCGACTGCGGATCGGCTTCATCGGCCTCGGGACGATGGGCGCGCCCATCGCGAACAACCTCCGGAAGGCCGGCCACGACGTGACGGTGTGGAACCGCACCGCCTCCAGGGCCGACCACGTGGTGAAGAAGGGCGCCAAGCTGGCGCGGACGGCGCGGGAGTGCGCCTCCGGGAAGGACGTCGTCCTCACCTGCGTCTCGGACGAGAAGGCCCTCGACGCCGTCCTGGATGGGCCGGACGGGATCCTCTCCGGCCTGGCCGAGGGCGACGTGCTGGTGGACCTCTCCACCGCCGGCGTCCGGGCGGCCCGGTCGGCGGCGGAGCGCGTCGGGAAGCGCGGGGCCCGCTTCGTGGCCGGCCCCATCCTCGGCTCCCGTGCGGCCGCCGAGAAGGCGCAGATCGTCCTCGTGGTGGGCGGCCCGGCCGCCGCGCGCGACCGGGCGAGACCCGCCCTGCACGCCGTCTCGGCCCGGATGTTCGAGCTCGACGACCCGGCCCAGGCCGCCCTCATGAAGCTGTGCATCAACGCGGTGGGCGGCGCGATGATGGCGGCGTTCGGCGAGGCGCTGGCCCTGGGCGCGTCGGGCGGGCTCGAGGTCTCCCGGATCGTCGAGGTGCTCCAGGCCTCCGGCTTCCACTCGCCCCTCTACCTCATGAAGGGCGAGCAGGTGGTCCAGCGGGACTGGACCCCGCGGTTCGCCATCCGTCTGGCCGAGAAGGACGAGCGGCTGGCGCAGGAGGCCGCCGCGGACCAGGGGGCCCGGATGCCCATCTCCGAGGCGGTCCGCCGGCTCCTGGCCGATGCGGCGGAGAGCAGCCGCGGCGATCAGGACGTGGCCGCGGTGGCCGACCTCTTCCTCGAGTGGGCGAAGGTCCGCTGAGCCGGACCCTCGCTTCAGGCGGCCAGCACGTCGCCGACGGCCCGGGTCAGGTCGTCGAGGTGGAAGGGCTTCTTCACGTAGCCCGCCGGGCGGAAGCGCGGCTCCACCTGGCGCGCCACCTCCTCCGGCGGCGTCGCCGAGACGAAGAGCACCTTCGGGCAGCGATCGCCCAGGGAGGCCCGCATCTCCTCGAAGAGCGTGACCCCGTCCATCCCCGGCATCCGGTAGTCGAGCAGCGCCAGGTCGGGCGGCTGCTTGCGGGCGATGGCCAGGGCCTCCATCGCGTCGGAGGTGCTCACCACGGCGTGGCCCATCTTGCGGACGGCCATCTCCAGGGCGCGACGCACGATGTCGGTGTCGTCTACGATGAGGACCCTGGCCACCTGGAAGCGCTCCCTCCGGGATCGGTACCGAGGGATGGGTACTTGCTTGGAGCGTGCCGGGGAATTTCCCAGCGATGACGGGGAGGGCCGGCGGGATCCGGCACACCCAGGGTGTGTCGGCGCCGGGATGCGCCCCCCGCCCCGAAGGTGGGCGTCCGCCCGACATCCGCGCTTCAGCCGTAGCGCGCCAGCGTGCGGCGGACCGCCTCCGCGAAGTGGCGGCGGGCCGTGGCGGGACCGACCACCTCCGCCCCGCCGCCGAAGGAGAGCGCGAAGCGGGTGGCCCAGGCCTCGTCCGCCCCCGCCACCTCCACCAGCGCCCCCCCGTTCTCGAGGTTCTTCACCAGGTCCAGCCCGGGCCGGCCGAGCGCCCACGCCGCGGCGACGGGACCCAGCCGGAACCGGATGGGCTCGCCGCTCGGTTCGGAGAAGAGGCGCGCCCGGGCCAGCTCGGCGTCCGAGGGCGGCTCGAAGCGGGCGTCGCCGAGCGTGCACGCCTGGATGCGGTCCACCCGGAAGGCGAGGGCCCGCGCCCGCGTCGAGTCGTGCCCGTACAGGTACCAGTGGCCGAGCCGCTGGGCGAGCGTGTAGGGGTGCACGGTGCGATCGGCCGGCGCCGCGCTCGAGGCGGAGCGGTAGGCGAGCGTCACGGCCCGCCGCTCGGCGATGGCGCGCTGCAGCCGCCCCAGGACCGAGTCCGGGGCGGGCGGCGCCCCGGCGTAGATCCGCTCCACCAGCTCGTCGAAGCCCTCGCGCCGCCCCGGGGGCACGGAGTCGCGGAGCGCCTTCACCACCCGCTCGCGCCCCTCCCCGCCGAGCGCGCGCGCCGCGGCGGCGAGGGCGGCCGCCTCGCTCTCGGTGAACCGAGGGGGGCGCGAGAAGCTCTGGTGGAGCGCCACGTAGACGCGGTCCCCCTCCACGTAGAGGTCGAGGAAGTCGTCCGGCGCGAACGGGGGCGCCCCCACGCCGAGGAGGAACTCGAGGTCGTCCAGCAGCTCGGTCTCCGACACGCCGCACTTGCGCGCCAGCTCCCGCACCGGGATGCCGGGGTGGCGGACCGCGTAGGGGACGAGGAAGAGGACGCGCCGGAGCCGGTCCCGGGGATCGGCGCGTCCGGCCTCGTGCCCCGCCTTCCCGCGCGCGGCGGGGGATCGGCGCTTGCGCGCCTTCGCCGCGCTCACGCGAGCCCCTTCACGAGCGCCCGCAGGA
>DATIUR010000456.1:0-5819 GCA_035466675.1 Anaeromyxobacteraceae bacterium
GGGCCTCGTCCACGTCAGCGAGATGAGCTGGACGAAGCGGGTGAAGCACCCCTCGAAGCTCGTCAACGTGGGCGACAAGGTCGAGGCGGTGGTGCTCGACATCGACCCCAAGGCCAAGCGGATCAGCCTCGGCATGAAGCAGATCGAGGCCAATCCCTGGACGCTGCTCGAGGACAAGTACCCCATCGGCTCGGTCATCCGCGGCGAGGTGCGCAACGTCACGGACTTCGGCATCTTCGTGGGCGTCGAGGAGGGCATCGACGGCCTGGTGCACGTCTCGGACATCTCCTGGACGGAGCGCATCAAGCACCCCGGCGAGAAGTTCAAGAAGGGCGACGTGGTCGAGGCGGTGGTCCTCAACATCGACGTCGAGAACGAGCGCTTCAGCCTCGGGATCAAGCAGGTCCAGCCGGATCCGTGGACCACGCTCCCCGAGCGCCACCCGGTGGGCTCGCGGGTGAAGGGACGGGTCACCAAGGTCACCGACTTCGGCGCCTTCGTGGAGATCGAGCCGGGCATCGAGGGCCTCGTCCACGTCTCCGAGATGAAGGACGAGCGCGTCGAGAACCCGCGCGACGTCGTGAAGGAGGGGGACGAGATCGAGGTGAAGGTCATCGACATGGACCTCCAGGAGCGCAAGGTGGCCCTGTCCATCAAGGCCCTCCACCGCGACGGCGACGACGACTACCGCGAGTACCTGCGCCGGCAGGGCGACGGGCGCGCGCGCCTGGGCGACCTCATGGAGAAGTTCAACCGGCGCAAGTAGCCGCTCGCGATCGGTGCGGATCCCAGGCGGCGCGCCCCAGGGCGCGCCGCTTCCGTTCTTCGGACGTTGCGGCGTCGCGCGCCGCGTGCTTACCTCACCCCACCATGATCCCGATCGATCCGAACGAGCCGCTGCCCACGACGCCCGTCGAGCCCGCCGCGACTGCCGCGGCCGGGCCGCCTGCGGCGCCGCCCCCGCAGGCCGGCTGGGGTGCGCCCCCGGCCTGGGGCGCGCCTCCCCCGCACGTCCCGCCGCCGCCCCCGCCGCGCCGGGACCGGCTGGCGCTGGGCGTCGTGGCCTTCATCTTCGGCGGGCTGTTCCTGGTCTTCTTCGGGTTCCTCGTCCTCGCCTACGGGGCGGTGAAGGGCGAGTCGCCCACGCTCGCCACCGGGCCCCGGATCGCCGTCATCGAGGTGAAGGGGACGATCGGGGTGGACGGCGGCGTGGACGCCGATCGCGTGCTCCGCCAGATCCGGCGCGTGGCCGAGGACGGGGGCATGAAGGCGGTGCTGGTGCGGATCGACTCGCCCGGGGGCGCGGTCGGCCCGAGCCAGGAGATCTACGACGAGGTGCGCCGGCTGGCCGAGAAGAAGGTCGTGATCTGCTCGATGGGCAGCATGGCCGCGTCGGGCGGGTTCTACGTGGCCATGGGGTGCGACAAGATCGTGGCCGAGGCGGGCACGCTCACCGGCTCCATCGGCGTGATCCTCCAGTTCCCGAACGTGAAGGGGCTCATGGAGCGGTGGGACATCAGGTTCGAGACGGTCAAGTCCGGCAAGCTCAAGGACTCGACCAGCCCGTTCTCCGAGATGACCCCGGAGAAGCGGGCCTATCTGCAGGACCTGTCCGACCAGATCTACCGGCAGTTCCTGGCGGCGGTGGCCGAGGGGCGCGAGCTGCCCGAGGCGGAGGTGCGCGAGGTGGCCGACGGGCGCATCCTCACCGGCGCCGAGGCGAAGGAGCGCGGCCTGGTGGACGAGATCGGGAACTTCTACGACGCCGTCGAGCTGGCCCGGACCGAGGCGAACCTCTCCGGCGAGCCGCACCTCGTCTACCCGCCCGACGGGCGCGCCCGGCTGCTCGACCAGCTCCTGGGCGGGCTGGTGCGGGCGGCCGCCGACGCCGTCCGCGCCGAGGTCCGCCGCGAGGCGGCCGCGGACGGGCAGGTCGGGCTCTACTACCTGGCCCGCTGACGGGAGGTCCACGTGGAGAGGCCGCTCTGGGCTCCCTGGCGGATGGAGTACATCCTCTCGGCGAAGCCGAAGGGGTGCATCTTCTGCGAGTTCCTGGCCGCCCCCGAGGCGCGCGACCGCGAGAACCTGGTGCTGCACCGGAGCGCCCACGCCTTCACGGTGATGAACCGGTATCCGTACAACTCCGGCCACCTGATGGTGGTCCCGCGGCCGCACGTGGCGGAGCTGCCGGCGCTCTCCGCGGAGGTGTGGGCCGACCTGGGCGAGGAGCTGCGCCGGGCCGAGGCGGTGCTGCGGGCGGTGTACCGGCCGGAGGGGATGAACGTCGGCATGAACCTCGGGACGGTGGCCGGGGCCGGGATCGCCGAGCACCTCCACTGGCACCTCGTCCCGCGCTGGGGCGGGGACACGAGCTTCATGCCGGTGATCGCCGACCTGCGCGTGGTCCCCGAGGCCCTGGACGCCGCCTGGGGCCGCCTGGCCGCCGGGTTCGAGGGGCGGTGAACGCGGGGGGCCGTGGGCGGGATCGGCGTCGCCCTCGCGCTCGGCGCGCTCGCCCTGGCGGCCGGCCTGGTGGTGTCGGATCTGCTCCGGCGGCGGCGCGAGGAGGCCCGGGCCTACCTGCGCGGCGTCCGCTCCATGCTGTCGGACGACCCGGACGCCGCCATCGAGGCGCTCTCCGACGGGGCGCGGCTCGGCGATCCGGGGGCGGTGGAGACCTACCTCGCGCTCGGCGCCCTCTTCCGCCGGACCGGCGATCTCTCGCGGGCGGTGCGCCTCCACCGGAACATGCTGCTCGGACCGGCGCTGGACGAGGCGCGCCGCCCGGAGGTGGAGCGGGAGCTGGCCCTGGACTACCGGGCGAGCGGCATGCTGGCGGAGGCCGCCGACCTCTACGGGAAGCTGGCGGAGGCGGGCGACGGCGCCGCGGCGGAGGGGCTCCGCGACGTGCTCGTGGAGGGAGGGCAGCTGCGGGAGGCCGCGGAGGTGCAGCGGCGCATCGTCGCCGCGGGCTCGCCCGATCGGGTCCTGGCCCACCTGCTCGCCGCGCTCGCCCGCGAGGCCCGCGCCGCCGACCTCGCCGGCGCGCGCGCCGCGGCGGCCGAGGCGGTCCGGGCCCATCCCGGCAGCGCCGACGCGCTGCTGGCGCTGGCCGAGGTGGAGGGGGCGGCCGGGGAGGGGGAGGCGGCCCTCGCCGCGGCGGCCCGGGCGCTGGATGCCGATCCGCGCGCCGCGCTGCTGGCCGGTCCCGCGCTCGACGGCGTCCCCTCCGCGCCCGCCGCCCTGGCGTTCGCCGAGGGCCGCCTCGTCCGGGCGCCGGACGACGCCGGGCTGCACCTGCTCCGCGGGCGCGCGCTGCAGCGCCTCGGGCGCGGGACCGAGGCGGTGGCCGCCCTGCGCCGGGCCCTGGAAGTGGACGCCCGCGGCGAGGCGGCGCGGGCGCTCCGGGAGCTGCTCGGCGACGCGG
This sequence comes from Anaeromyxobacteraceae bacterium, assembly GCA_035466675.1. Taxonomy (GTDB): domain Bacteria; phylum Myxococcota; class Myxococcia; order Myxococcales; family Anaeromyxobacteraceae; genus Anaeromyxobacter. Next base: position 3,428 of record DATIUR010000456.1, read on the forward strand.
ACGCCCCGCGGCCGCTCGACCTGGCCGACCGCCACGCCCTGCTCGTCGAGGCGGTCCGGCGCCCCGCCCGCCCCCTCGTCTGCGGCCGGTGCGGCTCCGAGGCGGCCGCCCTGACCTGGCGCTGCCGGCGGTGCGGGGCCTTCGACGCCTTCCCGTGACGCCCGTCCCGGGGCGGAGCTTGCTTCCCGCCGCGGGGCCCGGTATGACGCCCGCTCCGAATGGTCCGAGAGCGCGTCGTCGAGATCTTCCGCCGGGCCCTGGAGCGCGGCGCCGCCGGGGGGCGCTGGCCCGGACCCGTCCCGCCCTTCGCGGTGGAGGCCCCGCGCGATCCGGGCCACGGCGACTTCGCCGTGAACGCCGCCATGGTGCTGGCGCGGGCCGCGGGCCGGCCGCCCCGCGAGCTGGCCCAGGCCATGGTCGAGGCGGTGCGCGCGGAGGACGCAGCCGGCGAGATCGCGTCGCTGGAGGTGGCCGGACCGGGCTTCGTCAACGTGCGGGTCTCCCCGGACGTCTGGCTCCGGGCGCTGGAGCGGGCCGTGGCCGAGGGCGGCGCCTGGGGGCGGACGCGGGTGGGGCAGGGTCGGAAGGTGATCGTCGAGTACGTCTCCGCGAACCCCACCGGCCCCATGCATGTCGGCCACGGACGGAACGCGGTGGTGGGCGACGGCGTGCAGAGCCTCCTGCGCTGGGCCGGCTTCGAGGTGGTGCGCGAGTACTACGTGAACGACCACGGCGCCCAGGTCCAGACGCTCGCCCGGTCGGTGCACGTGAGGTACCAGCAGCTGGCCGGGCGCGCGGTGACCCTGCCGCCGAAGAGCTACCCGGGGGAGTACGTGCAGGAGATCGCGGCGCGGCTCCGGGAGGAGCACGGGGACCGGTTCCTCGACGCGCCCGAGGGCGAGTGGCTGGACCTCTTCCGGGACCGCGCCGTCGAGCACGTGCTCGGGCTCATCCGCGCCGACCTCGCCTCGATCCAGGTCGAGTTCGACCGGTGGTCGTCGGAGAAGGAGCTGTACCGCTCCGGGACGGTGGACCGGTTCCTGCGCGAGCTCGAGGCGAAGGGGCTCGTCTACGTGGGGAAGCTGCCGCCGCCCAGGTCGAAGAAGGGGCAGCCGGCGCCGGCGAAGCCGCCCGGCGACGGCGACGCGCACGAGGTGGACGAGGAGGGGATCCGCGCCTCCGACGACCTGACCCTCTTCCGCTCCTCCCGGTTCGGCGACGAGGTGGACCGCCCGGTGAAGAAGGCGGACGGCACCCCCACCTACTTCTGCGCCGACATCGCCTACCACTGGGACAAGCGGCAGCGGGCGGAGAGCCTGGTGGACGTGCTGGGCGCCGACCACGGGGGCTACGTGGCCCGCCTGGGCGCCTCCCTCGAGGCCCTGGGCGCCTCGCGGAAGGACCTGCACGTGGTCCTCATCCAGATGGTGAGCCTGCTCCGCGGCGGCGAGGCGGTGAAGATGTCGAAGCGCGCCGGCACGCTGGTCTCGCTGCGCGAGGTGGTGGAGGAGGTCGGGCCGGACGCGACGCGCTTCATCTTCCTGACGCGCCGGTCGGACGCGCCGCTCGAGTTCGACGTGGAGCTGGCCAAGCGCCGGACGCTCGACAACCCGGTCTTCTACGTCCAGTACGGCCATGCCCGGCTGGCCGCCATCTTCGGGAAGGCTCGGGAGGCGGGGGTGCCCCTGCCGGAGTTCGACCTCGAGGCGGCCCGCACCCTGGTCCTGCCCGAGGAGCGGGACCTGGTGCGCCGGATCGCCGCCTTCCCCGACCTGCTCGCCGCCGCCGCGCTGGCCTACGAGCCGCACCGCGTCGCCTACTGGCTCCAGGAGACCATCGCCGCCTTCCACTCCTACTACACCCGGGGCAAGCGGAGCGGGGAGCGCGTGATCGGGCCCGATTCGAAGAAGACCGCGGGGCGGCTCTTCCTCTGCCGCGCCCTGAAGCAGGTCCTGGCGAACGGCCTCGCCGTCCTCGGGGTGGCGGCGCCGGATCGGATGGAGAGTCCGGAAACTGGCGATATCGCGGACGACCCGTGAGAATGCGCCCATGCGGGAAGAGATGGGGAAACGCCGCGAGACCTTCGATCTCTCGCTCGACGGCCGGCAGATCGCCTCCATCGCCGTGGGGGCGCTGGTCATCCTCGGCGTCGTCTTCGTGCTGGGCCTGAACGTCGGGCGCCAGATGGCCCTCCGGCAGGCGGAGGCCGAGGGCGGCGCCGACGCCCTGGCCGCGCTCGACCGGGCCCCCGCGCCGCCGGCCGAGCCCGTCCGCGAGGACTCGCTCACCTTCCACGATCGTCTCACCCGGGAGCGCCCCGCGCCGCCGGCCGAGCCGCGGGAGGAGGGGAAGCAGGAGCCGGCGCCGGCCCCGCCCGAGCCCGCCCCGGTCG
>DATIUR010000457.1:0-4827 GCA_035466675.1 Anaeromyxobacteraceae bacterium
CGGCAGCCGGAGCACGGCCGCGTCGGCGGCGAGGCCGTCCGGCAGGGCCAGGCGCGGGGCCACCACCACCAGGCACCGGCCCTCGGCCGAGAGGTGGGGCACGAGATCCCGGACCCGGCGCGCCACCGCCGGAACGGCGAGCGACTCGTGGAAGTCGAGAAGCACCGCCATCACCGGGGCGGGGGCCCGGGCGACGGCGTCCAGGGCGGCGAGCGGGTCCCTGGCGGAGGGCGCCAGCGGCTCGAGCCCGCGCTGGCTCGACCAGACCCCCAGGCGCGCGTCGAACGCCTCGGCGGCGGCGCGGCAGGCCGCCACCGCCCGCTCCTCCTCGGCGGTGACCAGGTAGAGGATCGGCGTCCCCGCCGACCACAGGTCCGCGATCTGCGCCGGGATGCCGCGGCTCACGGGTGGCCCCCGGGGCGGCTCATGGCACGCCCTCCACGTCCGCCGTCGCGCGCATGGCCTCCTCGAAGGACGTCACGCCGGCCGCGATCTTCCGGATGGCGTGCTCGCGCAGGCTGCGGAGCCCGTCCTGGCGCGCGGTCCGGAGCAGGACCTCGGGCGTGGCCCCCTCCGCCACCAGGTGGCGCAGGCGCGGGTTCACCTCCAGCACCTCGAAGATCCCGGTCCGGCCCCAGAAGCCGGTGTAGCGGCACTTCGCGCACCCCTCGCCGCGCCGGGCCAGGAGCTGGCCGGCGTGGTCCTCGGGGTGCGGCACGCCCAGGGCGTCGACCTCGTCGGCGGTGAGCGGCACGTCGGCGGCGCAGGATGGGCACACCTGCCGGACCAGGCGCTGCGCCACCACGCCGGTGAGCGTGGCCGCCACCAGGAAGCTCGGCACCCCCAGGTCCCGCAGGCGCGCCACCGCGCTCACGGTGTCGTTGGTGTGGAGCGTGGTGAGCACCATGTGCCCGGTCATCGCCGCCTGGACGGCCTGCGCGGCGGTCTCGCCGTCGCGCACCTCCCCCACCATGATCACGTCCGGGTCCTGGCGGAGCACGTGGCGGAGCGCCTCGGCGAAGCCGGTCCCGGTGCGGGGGTTGGCCGCGATCTGGTTGAAGTCCTCGTGGACCATCTCGATGGGATCCTCGATGGTGACCACGTTCACCTCGGGAGAGGCGAGCGCCTGGAGCGCCGAGTAGAGGGTGGTGGTCTTGCCGCTGCCGGTCGGGCCGGTCACCACCACGAGCCCGTGGGGCCTGAGCAGCCACCGCTCGAAGACGTCCCGCTCCTCGGGCAGGAAGCCCAGCTCGGTGAGGTCCCGCACCAGCACCGACGGGTCCAGGATGCGGATCACGATCTTGTCGCCGAAGGCGGTGGGGATGGTCGAGACGCGCAGCTCCATCTCGGCCTCGCCGCGGGCGGTCCGGATCCGTCCGTCCTGCGGCCGGCGCTGGGCGATGTCGAGCCGCGCCATGATCTTGAAGCGGTTGGCGATGGCCCCGTGCACGGCCTTGGGGATCCGGTGGACGGGGTGGAGCACCCCGTCGATCCGCATCCGGATGGTCGACTCCTCCCGCCGGGGCTCGATGTGGATGTCGCTGGCCCGCTGCTCGAAGGCGTAGTGGAGCAGGTACTCCACCGCGGCCACCACCGGCTCGCTCGAGGCCTCCAGGGCCTCGAGCCCGGAGAGGTCCACGAACTGCTCGAGGTTCCTCACGTCCGGGCCGCCCTGCTCCAGCTGCGTGCTCGCCTCGCGGATCTGCTCCCGGAAGCCGTAGACCTCGGCGATGGCGCGGTGGATGTCGGAGGGCGCGGCCAGCACCGGCGACACCTCCGAGCCCACCAGGCCGCGCAGGTTCTCGAGCAGCTCGCGGTCGAACGGGTTGGCGGTGGCCACCACCAGGGTCCCGTTCTTCCGCTCCAGGGGCAGCACCGCGTGCTTGCGGGCGAAGGGCCGGGAGAGCGTGCGGGTGATGAGCTGGGCGTCCAGCTTGAGCGGGTCGATCTTCCGGTAGGGGATCCCCACCGCGGCGGCCACCGCCTGGGTGGCCTTGTCCTCGTCCACCACCTCCGACTCGCGCCGCTGATCGGCGAACTTGAAGCTGGCCAGCACCTCCACCGGGGACAGCTCGGCGCGGCGCAGGCCGCGCCCGCCCGAGCGGGAGGCCTGGTCGCGCAGGAGGCGGGCCCGCTGCGCGTTCTCCCGCGCGAAGGCGGTTCGGCGGGAGTCGTCGGCGAGGATCCCCTGCTGGGCGAGGACCTCGGCCACGAACTCGAGCGTGTAGTCGGCCGCGCGGCGGTTCTTCACGACGGCCGCGAGCATACCGCGCGAGGCCCCGGCCTCCCAGCAGGCGGCCGGCCGCGGTGTAGGAGCGATCCCGCCATCGCCCGACCGGGCGAGGAGGGCCCGAGGGCCCTAGATGCTTCAGCCGACCGGGCCGCAGGAGGGCGCCGAAACGTAGCCGCCGCCGCCCGAGCCTCCGGTCCGCGCCGCCGCCGGGCGCGACATCTGCCGGGTGACGCTGCGGGAGCGGCAGGACTTGCAGGCCACCTCGGCCTCGTCCGACTTCCGGATGATGAACTCCTCGAAGACGGTCCCGCACTCGGCGCAGGCGTACTCGTAGATGGGCATGGCGCGGGGTGGGAGCCCGGAACCCTCAGAAGGATTCGCGCGGCGCGGCCGCCTGGCGGGAGGCCACCGCGGCGCCCGCCCGGATCTCCGCCAGGGCGGCGTCGAGGCGAGGGAGGACGTCCTCGGCGGTGTAGCGCAGGAAGTGCTCGCCCAGGATGGCGAAGGTGACGGCGCGCGCGAAGGTGGCCGTCCCGCGGCGCAGGCCGGCGAAGGCCAGGCGCCAGAAGTGACCTCGCCGCGGGCTCAGCACGCCGAGCCGCCAGACCGCCCGGGCGAGCGCGGCGGCCCCCCCGGGGCGGCCCGGACCACCCCGCGCCGGCGCCCGCTCGATCTGGATCCGGCATCGCCGGTAGTAGGCCTCCGGCGAGTAGATCTCCGCCAGGAGCCGCCGGTAGCCGGCCAGGAGCCGCTCCTCGGGCAGGCGGGTGGCGAAGTTGGGCCGGTCGAACTGGTCGCCGGTCGAGGCGCGGCGGAGCCGCCCCTCCTTCTCCAGTCGCCGCCACAGCGCGGTGCCGGGCAGGGCCGTGAGGACGCCCACCATGGCCCGGGGCACGGGCAGGTCGGCCAGGAACCGGATCTGCTGGTCGAAGATGTCCTCCCCGTCCTCGTCGAAGCCGACGATGAAGCCGGCGAAGACCTCCAGCCCCGCCTCGGTCAGGATCGCCACGGCGCGGTCCGCCTCGATGCGCAGGTTCTGCTTCTTGCCGGCCTCGGCGAGCGACGCGTGCGAGGGGGTCTCGATCCCGAGGAAGACCGCGGTGAAGCCGGCCTCCACCATGCCCTTCACCAGCTCCGGATGGAGGGCCAGGTCCACGCTCGCCTCGGTGAAGAGGTCGAACGGGGTCCCCCGCTCCCCCTGCCACGCGGCGATCCGCGGCAGGAGCTTCGCCACCGCGCGCCGGTTCCCGATGAAGTTGTCGTCCACCACGAAGAGCGGCCCGCGGGCGCCGAGCCTGCGGAGCGCCTCCAGCTCGGCGATCACCTGCTCGGCCGGCTTCACCCTCGGCACGCGCCCGAAGATCTCGATGATGTCGCAGAATTCGCAGCTGAACGGGCAGCCGCGCGAGAACTGGATGGCGTGGCTGGCGTAGCGTCCGAGCTCGAGCAGGTCGAAGCGCGGGACGCGCGCGCCGGAGAGGTCGGGCCGCTCGTCGCCGGTCGGGGAGAGCAGGCGCGGCGCGCCCCGGCCGCCCGACTCGAGGGTCGCGACGAGCAGGTCGAGGCGGCCCTCCGCCTCGCCGAGGAAGACGTGGTCGGCCTCGGGGAAGGCGTCGGGCTGGGTGGTGGGGGCGGGCCCGCCCACCACCGTGCGCCGGCCGAGCGCCCGGGCCCGGCGCAGCACGTCGCGCATCGAGCCCGCCTGCACCAGCATGCCCGAGACCAGCACCGCGTCCGCCCAGAGAATCTGCTCGTCCCGGAGCGGGGCGAGGTGCAGATCGTGGATGCGCAGCTCCCACGGCGCCGGGAGATGGGCCGCCAGCGTGGCGAGCCCGAGGGGCGGCAGGATCGCCTGCTTCCCGATGAAGGGCAGGCTGTGGTCGTAGCTCCAGTACGTCGTGGGCGACCGGGCCTGGACGAGCAGCGCGCGCATGCCAGCATCCATGCCCGGGCCAGGTCACGCCCGTGTCATGGGCTGGTTGCCGGTCGGGTTCCCTCGTCGAGCGGCGGGCCGACCGGGCAGGCGCGAACCCCCGGCGCCGCGCTCCGGCTCCCACCTGCTGCCATGCCCCGGATCGGGATGCCCCTCACCCGCGATCACCTGGGTGCGCGCCTCGCCCCCCACCTGGGAAAGGCCAGGTGGCTCGCGGTGCTGGACGACGACGGGCGCGCCCGGATGACGCGGAACGTCGGGCTGAGCGGCCGCTGGGTGGTGGAGCGGTTCGCAGCCGCGGGGGTGACCGACGTCGTGGCCGAGCACGTGGGCCCGGGCGCCTGGAACGCCCTCGCCCAGGCGGGGATCCGCGTCTGGCGCGGGCCGCCGGGCGTCCCGGCCTCGGCGCTGGCGAGCCTGCTGCTCGACGGCCGGCTCGAGCTCCTGCCCCGGCCGGATCCGGAGCAGCACGCCGGCCACCCGCATCACCACGGGCACGGCGAGCGGCGGCGCGGGCCGTCCGGGCCGCACTGAGCCGCCGACCGCCGCGTCGGCGCCCGCTCCGGCGCGCCCGCCCTCGCGCAGCCCGCCCTCGCGCCCGCCCGCTCTCACGCCCTCGCCCGGGCCACCTCCCTCTCGCCCAGGGTGAAGGCGAGCCCCC
>DATIUR010000458.1:0-5029 GCA_035466675.1 Anaeromyxobacteraceae bacterium
GAGCCTCCCCCCGGTGCGCCCCGGATCCGGACGGGCGGCGGCCCGCTACCTCGCCCGCTTCACGATCCGCTTCGCGTCCTCCACCTGGCTCCTCGCCACCTCGTCGGTGACGCCCTGGAGCTTCGACGCGGCGGTGAAGGCCTCGAGGGCCCTGGCCTTCTGCTTGGCGCCCTGGAAGAGCGTGCCTGCCCGGTAGAGGGCCCGGGCGGTCGTGTTCGCGTCCTCCTTCGCGCAGGTCGGGTCGGTTCCGAGGGCGAGGTACCGGGCCGCCGCCTCCGCCTTGTTCCCCAGCTTGTCGTTCTCGTAGCCGAGGTTCTGCATGGCCAGGCATCGGTTCGGGGCGGTGGGGTACTTCGCCAGGAACTCCGTGTAGCGCGCCAGGGCGGTGCGGTGATCGTCCTTCCGGGAGGCGACCGCGGCGAGAGAGAGCATCGCGCTGGGCGCGACGCTCGAGTCCGGGTACTTCTCGAGGATCTTGCTCGCCGCGCCGGCCGCCTCGTCCGGCTTCCCCGCCTTGTTCCAGGCCACGGAAGCGTTGTAGAGCGCGGCCGCCGCGTCGGGGCTCTCGGGGTACTTCGCCGCGATGGCCTCGAACCGCTCGGCGGCCTCCACCGGCTTGTCCTGGGCGAGGAGCGCGCTGCCCTGCTCGAAGCCCGTCTGGGCCTCGTAGCGGGAGAGCAGGCCGAGCACCTTGGCGGCCACCGCCTTGCCCTGCTCGCTGCCCTTCGCCGCGGCCTCCTCGTACGACTTGCGGACCGCGGCCAGGGCGCTGCGGTAGCCGGCCTCGTCCTTCTGGACCAGGTAGGTCTGCAGCAGGAGCGGGACGGCGTCCTCGGCGACCCCGGCCTCGCTCGGCCAGCGCGCCAGGATCGCCTCGAAGCGGCGCCGCGCCTCCTCCATGTTGTCGAAGGCGTAGTGCACCTCCGCCGCGATGAGCGCCACCTGCGCGGGAGACGTGCCGACGAGACGCTCGTTCGCCGGCTTCTTGAGGTCCGGGTCGGCGTCGGCGTGCTGGACGTAGACGTCGGCAGCCTCCACGAAGCGCTTCCAGGCCCCGGGCGGCGTGGTCGGCGCGAGAGGCTTGCCGGCCCGCTGCTCGGCGTTCGGGAGGCGCACCGGCTCGAGCTGCCCGGCCTTGACCTGGCCCACCGCCACCTGCTGCCAGGCCCCGGCGGCGAGGTGCGCGCCCAGCGCCTTGGAGACGTCGTTCGCCTCGGGGTCGGTCGCGATCCGCGTGGCCATGCCGGCGGCGTCCTCGGTCTTCCCGGCGTGGAGGTAGAGCTGGGCGGCGCGCAGGGCGAGGGGCATGCGCCACTCGGTGCTCCGGAACATGTCGAGGGCGGAGCGGTAGATGTCCGCCGCCGTCGCGAACTCGGCGCGCGCCTGGTCGGAGTTGCCCGATTCCTGCGCCTGCTGGCCCCGCGAGAGATGCGTGCTGGCGTCGTCGAGCTTGCCGCGGAGCGCGTCCTCGTCGATCTGGGCGGCCAGGCTCCTCGCGTCGGGGATCCTGAAGTCGGCCTGCTTGTAGCGGGACTTGCCTCCCGAGCCCGCGCCTGCGGCGGTCGCGCAGGCGGCTCCGAGCAGGAACAGCAGGCCTACGATGCGGGGGCTCGTCGTCATTCCGGTCACCTCGTTCTCGGGGTCGTGGCCCTCGCCCGCGGCGGGGCCCGGAGCGCCGCCGCGGGGAAGAAGCCCCGGGGCGGCATCGGCGCGTCGTACACCGTCTGGGACGGCCGGTCCAGCCCGTATGCGCCCGGGCGGGGCGACCGGGGGGACCGGGGACGGGGTGTCCTCCGCCCGACCTCCGCCCGGCCCTCCCCGGCCGGGCCGGGTCAGCGCCGCCCGCCCGGCGACGGCGGTGCGGGCTCCATCTGCAGGTCGAGGTCGTAGCGGACCGCCGGCCGGTCCTCGAGCCGGGCGGTGAGCCCGCCGCGCTCGAAGCCGACCACCCGGACCGTGGCGACCTTCCCCGGCTGGGCCTCGAAGCTGTAGGTCGACTGCACCTTGAACCGGTACCCGTCGAGATAGCGGAAGGGGCCGAAGCCGCGCCCGCGGTAGACGATCTGCACGGCGAGCTGGTGGCTGCCGGGGGTGACCTTCCCGCTGAAGACCTCGAACTCCTGCCGCCCGCGCAGGTCGCCGCCCAGGTCGGCCTTGCTGTAGACCGGCGCGCCGTCGAGCGCGTACGAGACGGACTCCAGCGCGAACGACGAGCCCATCTCGTTGCGGTGGACCAGGGTGGCCCGCGCGCCGGCGGCGAGCTCCCCGCCGATCACGATCTCCTGGAGGTTCAGGAGACGCGCCTTGGTCCGGAAGATCTTGTCCTTCAGGTCGGTGACGCGCTCCTCGAGCGCCTTCGCCTCGGCGTCGGCGCGAGGGTCGGCGGCGCCGGGCGCCGCCGGAGCGGCCTTCGGCGCCTCGGTCTCGGCGGGCAGCTTCGCGCCCTGCGCCAGGGCGAGCTGCGGGACGAGCGCCCACAGGAGGAGGAAGGGACGGTCGATGCGCATGGTCGGCCCCGGCACCCGGGATTCGAGCCTCCCCGATGCTACCACCCCGCCCGGACCCCGTCAGCCGGGGGCTAGCCGCCCTTCTTCAGCTCGGTGAGGACCAGCTTCGCCACGGCCTTGAGGGTGTCGAACACGCCCACGCCGGTGGGGGCGACCGCCTGGAACTCGGGGACGCCGCGCGGGTTGAGCATCCGGCGCAGCTCCTCGACCGTGGCCACGTTGGGCAGGTCCCGCTTGTTGTACTGGACCACGTAGGGAAGCCGGTCGAGGTCGTACCCCTGCTCACCCAGGTTCACCCGCAGGTTCTCGAGCGACTCGAGGTTGGCCTCCATCCGCTCGATCTGGGAGTCGGCCACGAACACCACGCCGTCCACGCCCTTCAGGATGAGCTTGCGGGAGGCGTCGTAGAAGACCTGCCCGGGCACGGTGTAGAGGTGGAACCGGGTCTTGAAGCCGCGGATCTCGCCCAGCGAGAGCGGGAGGAAGTCGAAGAAGAGGGTCCGCTCGGTCTCGGTGGCGAGGGAGATCATCTTCCCCTTCGCGTCCGGGTTCGTCTTCGCGTAGACGTACTGGAGGTTCGTCGTCTTCCCGCACAGCCCCGGGCCGTAGTAGACGATCTTGCAGTTGATCTCACGCGAGCTGTAGTTGATGAAGCTCATCGGCGGCCCGGGATCACTCGCTGAACAGGTTGTCGATGTCGTCGTCGGTGATCTCGGCGAACGGGCTCTGGGCACCCGGGGTCGCCTGCTTCTTGGCCAGCGCCTCGAAGACGCGGGCCAGCTCCTCGCCCGCCTTCTTCACGCGCAGGCGCACGAGGCCGAGGGAGCTCTTCGCGTCGAAGATCACGACGAGCACCACCCGGCCGGCCACGATGGACATGTGGAGCGACTCGCGCTCACCTTCGTGGAACTGGTTCGGGAACTCCTTCTCGCCGATGAGCTTGGCGAGCCCCCCCATGGCGGCGACGTTGCCGGCGGTGAGCGAGGCCAGCGAGGTCGTGTCGAGGTTCTGGGCCTGCCCGCTCGAGGCGATGAGCTGCCCGTTCTTGTCGACCAGGAAGACGACCTTGGCGTTGGCGTCGCGGGTGAGCCGATCGCAGATCCCGGCGATGAGCCGGAACTCCTCCTCGTACATCACCAAGCCGGAATTCATGCGCTGGGACTCTCCGGAAACGACTCCGATCGATGGCCGAATACCAGGGAACCGCTCGGCTTTCAATCCTGCGGACGAGCGGCGCGGCGTGTAGGCGCCTTGATCACAGCTCGCGTCGTCCGGCGAGGGCGCGCGCCAGCGTGACCTGATCAGCGTATTCGAGATCCCCCCCCATGGGAATTCCCTGGGCGATGCGGGTCACCCGGATTCCGAGCGGCTTGAGGAGCTTCGTGAGGTAGAGGGCGGTGGCCTCGCCCTCGACGTCCGGGTTCGTGGCGAGGACGACCTCGCCGGCCGGCTCCCGCTCCAGGCGCAGCAGGAGCTCCCGGACCTTGATGTCCCCGGGGCCCACGCCGTCGAGCGGGGAGAGGGCCCCGTGCAGCACGTGATATCGCCCCCGGAACTCGTGTGTGCGCTCCACGGCGAGGAGGTCGGGAACCCCCTCCACCACGCAGATGATCCTCGGATCGCGCCGCTCGTCGGCGCAGATGGGGCAGGGGTCCCGGTCGGTGAGGGTCTGACAGGTGGAGCACAGGCGCACGTCGCGCACCACCGCCGCGATGGCGTCGGCCAGGTCGCCGGCGTACCCCGGCCCCGCCTTGAGGACGTGGAAGGCGAGCCGCTGCGCCGTCTTCTCCCCGATGCCCGGGAGCTTCGCCAGCTCCTTCACGAGCCGCGCGATGGGGTCGGCCACGGCCATCGCTAGAGATCCTCGATCCCGTCGATCCCGCCCTCCAGGATCCTGGCCGCCTCGCGGATGTTCGGGTGGGCCCGCGCCGATTCGCGCAGGCGCGCCGCGCGCGCCGTGCGCTCGGCCGCCTCCGCTGCGGCGAGCGACGGCGCCGGCTGGCCCGCGCCCTCCCCGGCGGCGGGGCCGACCACGATCTCGAGGCGCGTCGGCCGTCCGAAGAACCGGGCGAAGGCCGCCTCCACCTCGCCGCGGCGCCGCTCGGCGGTGGTGGCGTAGATCCCCTGCGGAAGCTGGATCTCCACCACCCCCTCGCGGACGCCGAGCAGCGTCGCCTGCTTCAGGGCGGGGGCGGCGAGCGGGCTCACCTTCTCGATCTCGGCCACCGCGCCGCGCCAGACGTCGTCCGGAGGACCGGCGGGATCCGGAGAGGGGGCGGGCGCGGCCGGGCCGGCGGCGCAGCCGGGCGTACCGAAGGCGGCCACCTCGCGGCCCTCGCTCGAGGCCTCCGCCGGGGCCGGCGCCGGGGACGAGGCCGGGACCGCCGACGGGGCCGGGGCCGCGGGCCGCGCCCCGGCCGTCCGCGCGCCCGGGCCACCGCCTCCGGCCGGCGGGAGGGCCCCGCCGGAGAGCGCCTCGAGCCTCCCGATCAGCTCCGAGACCTCGGCGCCGGGGGCGAGGA
>DATIUR010000459.1:0-9961 GCA_035466675.1 Anaeromyxobacteraceae bacterium
GCGGTGGCCGCGGCGCCCGGCGGGAGGGCAAGCCGCCCCATGCTCCCCGAGCGCGCCGAGTTCCTGGTGGTGGGCGGCGGCATCGTCGGCCTCACCATCGCCCGCGAGCTCGCCTCGAGGCGCGGCGGCGTGGTGGTCCTCGAGAAGGAGGATCGCCTGGGCCGCCACGCCTCCGGCCGGAACAGCGGCGTCCTGCACGCCGGCATCTACTACGCCCCGGACAGCCTGAAGGCGCGCTCCTGCCTGGCGGGGAACCGCCTCATGAAGGCCTACTGCCGGGAGAGGGGCCTGCCGCTGGCCGAGTCGGGGAAGGTGGTGGTGGCCCGCACGGAGGCGGAGCTGCCTGTGCTGGAGGAGCTGTTCCGGCGCGCCACGGCCAACGGCGCGCGCGTCGAGATGGTGGACGAGCGGGCGCTGGCCGGGATCGAGCCGATGGCCCGCACGGTCGGGCGGGCGCTCCTCTCCCGCGACACCGCGGTGGTGGATCCGAAGGCGGTGCTGGAGAGCCTGCGCCGGGATCTCGAGGCGGCGGGGGTGCGGGTGGCGACCGGTTGCCGCTTCCTGGGGCTCGACGGGCCGTCCGCGGCGCGCACCTCGCTCGGCCGGATCGCCTTCGGGCGCCTGGTGAACGCGGCCGGCGCGCACTGCGACGTGGTGGCGCGCGCGTTCGGGGTGGGGGCGCACCTGCGCCTCGTCCCGTTCAAGGGCATCTACCGCAAGCTCCGGGCCGGGGCGTCGTTCCCGGTGAACGGCAACATCTACCCGGTGCCGGACATGCGGAACCCCTTCCTGGGGGTGCACTTCACCCGGAGCGTGCACGGGGACGTCTACCTCGGCCCGACCGCCATCCCCGCCCTGGGGCCGGAGAACTACGGCCTCCTCTCCGGGGCGGAAGGGGCGCTGCGCATCCTGGCCCAGGACGCGGCCCTGTTCGTCGCGAACCCGCGCTTCCGCGAGGTGGCGCTCACCGAGCCGCGCAAGTACCTGCCCGCCTTCTTCCACCGGGACGCGGCCCGGCTGGTCCGGAGCTACGACCCGCGCCTCTTCGAGCGCGCCGACAAGGTGGGCATCCGGCCCCAGCTCGTGGACTGGCGCACCAAGGAGCTGCTCATGGACTTCGTGGTCGAGGCGCGGGACGGGTCGGTGCACGTGCTCAACCCCATCTCGCCCGCGTTCACGAGCTCGATGGAACTGGCCCGGCAGGTGGTGGAGGACCACCTGTCGTGATGTCCGGTCCCGTCCGGTGCGGGAGACTCCCGGCGGGCGCCGCCGTCCGGAGCGCGCTGCTCGCGGATCAGCGGCGCGGCTCGACGCACCGGAAGCTCGAGGCGTCGTCCGGGTCGCCCGCGCCGTCGTAGCGGGGGACGAGGGGGTACGGGCAGAGCGGCCGCTGCAGGAGGACGGTCCGGGTGGCAGGGGCGTCGTCCACGTACTTCGTGGCGACGATCGTCTCGGGGGGCTCGCCCTCCTCCACCCAGCGTTCGAGCGCCGCCTGGATGTCGTGCCGGGGATCGCGCGACGGCGGGATCTGCTGCCCCACGCCGCCGAAGGCGGTGGCGCCGGGGCCGAAGTAGCAGTGCGTCATCCCGGGGACCATGAAGAGGCGGTAGAACCGCTGGGTCTTCTCGAGGCTCCCCGTGGACTCCACCACGGTCTCGTAGTACTCGGGGCTGTAGGCCGGCTGCAGCGTCTGCTCGTTCCACCCGTGGTACTGGATGATCTTGACCCCCCGCTTCCGCGCGGCCGTGAGGTCCGGGTCGACGGCGTTTCCGAGCAGGCCGACCTTCATGTCGGCGTAGGCCATGTGTCCGTCGAAGTCGAAGGTCCGGTAGTCCCAGGCCGGGTCCTCGAACACGAGGTTCGCGAAGTACCCGTTGGCGAGGCCGGAGGCGGTGAGGTTCGCGACCAGGCCCGCCCAGGCCCTCTCCGCGCCGACCGCGAAGCCCGGGAAGATCCTCTCGCCCGTCCGCGGGTGGGTCGGCCCGTCGTAGATCGCGCGCAGCGCGGCGAGCTGCGGGGCGGTGAGGCAGGCGTCGGTCTCCGCGCCCGCGCAGAGCAGGCTGGCCGGGTCGAAGTCGCAGGAGGGAGGATCCCCGATCACGCCGTCGACCAGGCCGTCGTCGCCGTCGCAGGCAGCCAGCGCCGCCGCGTTGATGGCCGGGAGCTTGGTCGGCGAGATGGAAGCACCCGGGGCGCTCAGGGCCTGGGCGTTCCAGACGAAGCCCGCGTTCGAGTGGGACTGGAAGTTCCAGGGCGCGCCCACCACGACGCCGTCGTAATCGTCGGGGAAGCGCTGGACCTCCATCAGGGCCTGGCGGCCGCCGTTCGAGCAGGAGTTCAGGTAGGAATGGGCGGCGGGCCGGCCGTAGAAGGCCTTCACCAGGCCCTTCGCCGCGACCGTGACGAGGTGCTTGGCGCGGTAGAGGTAGTCGATGGCGCGCTCCGGATGGCCGATGGCCCACCACGTGTCGGTGGACACGTGCCCGGTGTCGGTGGACGCCGTCGCGTAGCCGCGCCGGAGGATCTCGTCGAGGCCGCCGTCCAGACCCCGGCGGGTGTAGTTGAGCTGTCCGGCGTAGCCTCCCTCGCCGGACGAGAGGAACCGGCCGTTCCAGGTCTCGGCGGGGAGCCAGACCTCGAAGGTGATGTTCGAGTCCGCCGTCGGCCGGCTCAGGCCCTGGACGCGGCAGAACGGGGGCAGGTTGGTCAGGGTGAGGCCGTTCGGGGTGACCAGGGTTCCCCCCGTCACGAGCGACGAGGCGGTGACGCCGGTGTTGCCCTCGAAGACGAGGTCGACGAGACCCTCGCAGGGGACCTTGTTCCGGGAATGGTTGTCGAGCGGTCCGGCGCGTCCCGGGACGGCGAGGCACAGCGCCGCCAGGGAGGCGGCGATCCGGAGCGGGGAGGTGGACATGTCGGTTCTCCTCGTTGGACGGGGGTACGGTTCACCGCAGGACGCTGCTCGCCTCGGCCTGCTCGACGTACCACGTGACGTCCTCGTCGAGCATGAGCCCCTGCGCGGCCAGCGAGCGCGCCACGGACTCGACGGCCTTCACGTCCCCGGCGTGATCTCCGTACAGCTCCTGGAGCGACGGTCGCGGGTCCCCGGCGGCGACGCGGTCGGCGGCGGTCCGGGAGAGGGGCACGGTCATCCCGGTCAGGTCGCACAGGTCGCCGGCGGTGAACTCCTCCGTGCGGGTGTTCCAGCCGGTGAGCGTCGCGACCGGCGCGGCCACCTCGGGCTGGCGGATCCCGGCCACGTCGTTCCCGACGGCGTCCACCCTGGGCACGAGCACGCGATGCACGCTCAGCACGTCGGGAGAGAGCTTGTCGATGACGCCGCGATTGCCCTGGACGCGCGGCCCGAAGTCGCGCTCGCCGGAGCCGTTGAAGCGCCCTGTATAGGTGACGCCCGGGATGGCGGGGAAGCCCGTGCTGGCCCGGTCCGGCGGGACCAGCGTCCCCTCGTCGATGCGGGGTACCCGGCTCTCGGGCGGCGGGCGGCCCTCGCGCACCCACGCCAGCATCGCCATCAGGAGCGCGCGTGCGCTCGGCCCCGGGTTCGTCGCGTTCGAGACCTGCTCGCACTGGCGGTTCCCCACGCCCCGCGTCGGGATCACCCCGCGCGCCACGTAGTGCTGCATGCTGGAGAACAGGTAGCGCCGGACGTCCGGGTGCGCGCGGGGCTCGAAGCCGCCCCGCCCGGTGCCGAGGCCGCCGGCTCCCGGCGCGTCTTCCTCGTCGGCACGGTCGCGGCGGTCGAGGTCGAAGGTCCCGTCCTCGTCGGTGTCCACCAGGGACGAGCGGAACTGCCAGTACTCCGTCGAGGTGTCGGTGTGGATGACCTTCGGGTCGGTGGCGGGACGCTTCAGGATCCCGTCGGCGCGCCCGGTGAGCGGATCGCGCTCCACGGCGTAGTGGCGCGGGAAGTTCGTATCGGGCACGTACCGCTCGCGGTGCTGCACCGTGAAGGGGTTCGGCTGGGCGAACCGGTAGTTCAGGAACAGCTTCTGCACCCCCGGGATGTGGATGTGCACGGCGTCGCACACCCGCCGGCCGCGCTCGTCGGCGTTGAAACCCTGGTACAGGTAGTCCCGGTAGTACATGCCGCTCGACGAGATGCCCGCGCACAGCGTGGTGTCGATCCCGGCGGCGGGGTTCGGGTTGCCCGCGTCGTCGGCCTGCGCGTGCCGGAGGAAGGAGACGAAGTCCCGGGAGGTGACGTAGCCGAGCCCCATGACGGGCGACCCCGTGGCGCGGTACCGGAGCTCGTACACCCGGTCGTTCCGGAAACCGTCGAAGACGCAGAGGTCGGTCGTGCCCGGGACGAGCGAGGCCGCGCCGCTCGGGCAACGGCCGAAGGCCCACCGGCTCGTCGGCACCAGCTCGCCCGCCGGGATCTCCGGGCCGCTCGGGCGCGGAGAGTCGCTCGGGCGCGCCCGGAGCTCGGCTTCGGCCTGGACCGGGTCGGCCGAGACCGCCTCGTAGCTCTTGAACGCCGCCGAGCCGGAGAGGGGTAACGTGAAGAGCGTGCCGGGCGCCGCGCCGCCGAAGTTGCGGTCGCAGAACTCGGTGAGGATGCGCTCGGTGATGGGCCGGCCGTCCTGCATGGCGATCGGGAAGCTCACGGTGAGCCGGGAGTTGCCCGGGGCGATGTCCGCGCCCCAGCCCACCCAGGCCCAGACGAACCCCTCCCGGAGCACGAACCCGGTCCCGAAGTCGTTCGCCGAGCGGGGGTCGTTGCCGTTCGCGGCGGGCGAGTTGCTGTCGTACATGGTCCCGGAGATCTTGTTCCCGCGGTTGTTCACCTCGAAGAGGAGGGCACCGTTCCCGAGCCTCATGTCGACGGGGCGGAGGATGACCGCGTCGGCCGAGAACTCGACCAGGCCGCGGGCGTTCCGCGGGGCATGGTCGAGGTCGAAGACCGCCGCGTTGTGCGCGTTGCGAGGGTCGACCTCGAAGTACACGGTTCCGGTCAGCTTCTCGTAGGGGCCGGCGGCGCCGAACGGCGCGCCGCCCGCGACCAGCTCGCGCGAGGCGATCTCGAGCCGCGTCACCCGGGCCGAGGCGGCGAGGGGGGAGAGCGTGAAGGCGATCGCGAGCAACGGGGCGAGCAGCCTGGGGGTGGTCGACATGCGGGGGCTCCTCCGGCGCGCGGGGGCATGCGCCGAGGGTGGGACTCTAGCGTCCGCTCCCCGGCCCGCTCTTCCGCACGCTTGGCGAGACTGTCGCGTTCTTGCGCACCCGAAGGGGCGCGGGGGGCGGCTGCGCGCGCCGGCTACCGGAGGCTCTCCCGGTACCCGCGGGGCGTCGTGCGGGTGATCCGGCGGAAGGTCGTGGCGAAGTGGCTGGGCGTGGCGAACCCGGTGGAGAGCGCCACCTGCGAGATGGAGAGGTCCGCGCTGGCGAGGAGGGCCTTGGCCCGGTCGACGCGCGCCCGCAGGAGGTACTGGTGCGGGGGCAGCCCCACGGCGCGCTTGAAGGAGCGGACGAACCGGAAGACGTCCATCTGCACGAGGGCGGCGAGGTCCCGGAGCGAGAGGTTCGCCTCGAGGTGGTCGGCGATGTGGCCGAGCACCCGGGCGATCTGCGCCCGGGAGAGCGACTCGGCGATGCGCGGGCGAGGGCGAACGCGGCCCTGGGTGCGGATGAGGTGCAGCACGAGGGCGGTGGCCAGCGTCTCGCTGCAGAGGCTTCCGCCGGGCGCCCCGCCGCGGACGTCCTCCGCGAGGGCGAGCACCGCATGGGCGAGCAGCCGATCCTCGACCGCGGTGGACGGGCGCAGCTCCACGCGCCGCGGCCAGGCCTGCTCGCCGGCGGCGGCGGCCAGGAACTCGGGCGCGACGAGCACGACGGCCGACTCGACGGGGTCGTCCCAGCGGACGGCATGCGGGACGCCGGCGGGCAGCACGTGCACGGCCCAGGGCGCGACGGCACGTCTCTCCCACGCCCCCCCGGCCCAGCTGAACGCGTGGAAGGTGGCGGGGCCCGCGTTCACGACCACGGCGTGGCTCGGGAGGTACCCCTCCGGCGCCTCGCCGGGATCCCCGCGGCCCCGGACGACGCGCACGCCGGGGCAGGCGTCGCCGACCACCTCGGCGCGAAAGCTCCCGCGAAACAGGTCTCGCCGGCGCCTGCTCTGCGACTCCACCCACTCGATGCGCTCCACGGTCTCGGGGCCGGTGGCAGTGGCCATGCGCCTCCTCCGGGATGAGGAAAGGTGGCATATTGGCGCACCCGCTTGGCCTGGATCAAGCCACCCGGACGGGACGAGCTTGCTGCTGAAGGTCCGGGCGCTCGACGCGAGCAGGCACGGCCTCGGCGTCGCTCCGCGACCGGGCCTTCGCTCCGCGCGGCCAGGCTCGGCACGGCTCCGATCGCCCCGGACGCGCGGGGCCTGCCGGGGCCTGCCGTCCGGAATCTCGACCTGTCCGACCGCCGTGGGACAATGCGGCCGACACATCGGCCGGAGGCCGGCGATGGCGGAGCAGGGGACGGCGGGATCTTCCGAGGCGGCGCGGGTCATCACCATCGAGCGGCTGCTCTCCGAGCCCGGCCGGGGTGGGCGCACCCGGGACCGGTTCGAGCGGGTGTTCGTGACCGCTCACGCCTACGGCGCCTACCGGCCGCCTCCCTCGGATGGGTCTCCGTCGCAGCTCCCCGGCTACGACCTCTCGCGCCTGAACGAGGACGAGCGATCGCAGCTCGAGCGGCTGCTCGAGAAGGCGCGCGGGTCGAACGGCGCCGGGAGGCGGCTGGCCGCGGGCGCGCTGACGGACGGCGCGGAATCTGTCGGCAGGACGCGGGAACCGAAGGGGCGGGACGACTTCCGCTGATGCGGGCGGAGCGGGCGCAGCTCAGCCCGCCGCCTCGAATCCGTACTCGCGCTCCACGCGGCAGACGCGCACCCGGTAGGCGCGGTACCAGCGCTCGCGCCCCGCGCGCTGCGCGGCGAGGTGATCGGCGTGCGCCCGCCAGGCGCGGATGGCCTCCTCGTCGCGCCAGTAGGAGACGGTGATGCCGAGGCCGTCGGCGCCGCGCGCCGACTCGACGCCCAGGAAGCCGGGCTGGCGCGCCGCCAGCGCCACCATCTCGTCGGCCGTCTGCGCGTAGCCGTGGTCGCCCTCGGTCCGGAGCGAGGTGAAGATCACCGCGAGGGCGCCGGGGCCCACCGCGGGAGCGATGGCGTCGTGGGGCATGGGGGCGATGGTGGCGGCACGGGAGCGCCGGGGCAAGGGGGCCGTTAGAGGCGGGGTGCGCCGAAAGGAGGCGAACGTGCCAACGGAGACGGTGCGGTACGAGGAGGCGAAGGGCATCGCCCGGATCACCTTCAACAGGCCGGATGCCCTGAATGCCATGAACCGGGATCTGCTGCTGGAGGTCGGCGCGTTGCTCGACCAGGTGAAGGCCGACGACGCCGTGAAGGCGGTCATCGTCACCGGCGCCGGGGACAAGGCCTTCTCGGCGGGAGCCGACATCGCCTTCCTCAATCGGGCCTCGCCGCTCGAGGTTCGAGATCTGGCCCGGACCGCCGTCGCCGTGAACGCCAAGATCGAGGCCCTGGGAAAGGTGGTGGTGGCCGCGCTGAACGGGTACGCGCTGGGCGGCGGGCTCGAGCTCGCAGAAGCGTGCAGCCTCCGCGTGGCCGTGCGGGGCGCCCGGCTCGGGCATCCCGAGGTCGCCATCGGCGCCATCGCGGGTTTCGGCGGGACGACCCGCCTTCCCAGGTTGATCGGGAAGGGGCGGGCGGCGGAGCTGCTCCTCACCGGGAGGCTCGTCGGGGCCGATCGCGCCCTGGAGATGGGGCTCGTGAACGAGGTGGTGGAACCCGCGGAGCTCCTGCCCAGGTCGGAGGCCCTGGTGAGGGAGATCCTCTCCCGGTCTCCGCTCGCCGTGAGGATGACCTGGGAGGCCGTTCATCGGGGGTTGAACCTCTCCCTGGAGGAATCGGCGCTCCTCGGCGCGGACTACTTCGGGCTGGTGGCGGCGACCTCGGACTTCCGCGAGGGAACGCGGGCCTTCCTCGAGAAGGCGGCCCCGTCCTTCACGGGGAGCTAGACCGACCCGGCCCAGGCGAGCCGCCGTCGAGGCTCGCCAGGAACGGCTGCACCGCGCCGAGGAACATCGCCGGGGCCTCGGCGAACGGGCAGTGGCCGGTGTCGATCTCGACGTACGCGGCGTGCGGCAGCGCGGCACGCGCCGCGGCGCCGTCGACGCGCGGCCGCACCACCGGATCGTGCCGGCCCCACACCAGCAGGGTGGGCACGGTGATCGCGGCGGCGCGGGCACGCAGGTCGTGCTCGGGGTGGTTGAAGGAGCGCCAGATGGCGGCGTCGATCGCGACCCGGGCCGGATCGCGCTGCTCGGTTCGGGCGCGCTCGATGATGGCGCGCGCCGCCGGAGTGCGCGTGCGCAGGTAGCGCGCCGCGAACCGCCCGGCGATTCGGCGGGTCACCCACTCGCGGCCCTTGACCCGGCAGAACGTGCGGCCGAGCCAGGACGGCGGGGTGAACCCGCCGGGATCCACCAGGACGAGCGCGCGCACCCGCGCCGGCGCGTCGAGCGCCAGGCGGGTCGCGGCGTAGCCGCCGACGGAGTGGCCGATCAGCACCGCGGGTGGCAGGTCGACCGCCTCCACGAGCTCGCGCAGCAGCGCCGCCAGGCCCATGGCGGAGGACGCGGCGGGCGCCGCCGGCGGGGGCGCCTCGCCGAAACCCGGCCAGTCGACCGCGAGGACGCGGAAGCGCGCCGACAGGGCCGGGGCCACCTCGTCCCAGTCGCGGCGATCGCCGGGGTTGGCGTGGAGCAGGACCAGGGGCGGCGCGTCGGGAGCACCCCGCTCCGCGTAGGCAACCGCGCCGCTGGGCAGGGCCAGGACCGGCATCCGTGGCTCTTAGCTCCGTCACCGGCGCGCGGCAACCAGGCCAGTCCCCCAGCCCGATCTCGGAGTCGACGTGTCCGGCGGGCTCGATGTCGACGAGGAGGCCTGGCGCCGCATCAAGGCCGAGGCGCTGCGGAATCAGGTTGTCGGACGGTTCGCCTCGCCTCGCCGCGCTCGCGTCTCGACATCTCCTTGAGTAGCATGAGGTCCGTCCACTCATACGACGCGGCCGCCGCGCATGACCACCGCCTCACAGCCCTACCGGGAGTGGCTACGGAGCCGCTGGCCCTCGCGCGCCAGCGCGCTCGCCTGGTTCGCCACGGGGGGCAGCTTCTCGCTCCTGCTCTTCGACCTCGCCTTCACCCGCGCCCTGCCCGCGCCACCACCGGTCTGGACCGTGGTCGCCGCGCGGCTCTCGTGGATCGGGATCGCCGGGGTGGCGCTCGCCCTGGGCCGCCTCCGCCCGCCGCCCCCGTGGTTCCCGAGCGCCATCATCGCGCTCTCGGTGGCCTGGGCGTGGGGCAACGCGGCCACCTACCTCGCCATCGGCCTCGGCGGCACGCCCATGCAGTCGGTGGGGCACGTGCTCTTCGTGCTCGGGGCCGCGATGTTCCTTCCGCTCACCTTCCGGGAGCGCCTGGCCTTCTTCGCGCTGATGTGGGGCGGCTGCAGCGCCCTCGACTTGCTGTGGCCGGGGCGGCGGCCGCCCTCGGAGCGGCTCTGGACCAACGGCGCGTGGGCCCTCGCCGTGATCGCCCTCGGCTTCGTCTTCGAGCGATTCGCGCTCGCTCAGCGGCGCGGCCTGGTCCTGCGCCGCCGGCTGGAACGGCTCGTCCACGCGATCGAGAAGAGCCGCGCCCGCGCCGCGGCCGCGGCGTCCGAGGTGACGCAGCTCGCGGCCGATGTGGCCCACGACGTGAACAACCCTCTCGCCGTGGCGAAGGCCAGCCTGCAGATGCTGCGGGATCCGCCGAGCGAGAGTGAGCCGCCCGGCGAGCGGAGCGAGATCGCAGCCGAGGCCCTCGAGGCCGTGGACCGGATCGCCGTGATCGTGGCCGCACAGAGCCGCAAGGGTGTCGG
>DATIUR010000460.1:0-8088 GCA_035466675.1 Anaeromyxobacteraceae bacterium
CGGGCCGAGCTGGACCGGCTCCGGCGCGACATCCTGGCGGGGGGGGCCTGCCCGCCCGCGGACCGGATCGAGCGGGAGGTCCTGGCCCGCCTCCGGGCCGAGTCGCGCGGCTCGCTCCGCCGGGTGGTGAACGCCACCGGCGTGGTGATCCACACGAACCTGGGGCGGGCGCCGCTGTCGGAGGAGGCGATCGAGGCGATGCGGCTCGCCGCGGGCGGCTACCTGAACCTCGAGTACGACCTCGCCGCGGGAGAGCGCGGCGACCGGTACGGCCACGCCGCCGGGGCCCTCTGCCGGCTCACCGGAGCCGAGGCCGCGCTGGTGGTGAACAACTGCGCCTCCGCGGTGATGCTGGCCCTCTCCGCCCTGATGGACGCGCGGCCGAGCGGCGACGCGCCGGTGGAGGGCGGCCCGCCCGAGGTGATCGTCTCGCGGGGCCAGCTCGTCGAGATCGGCGGCGGCTTCCGCATCCCGGACGTGCTGCGCCGCTCCGGGGCCGCGCTCGTCGAGGTGGGCACCACCAACCGCACCTACGTCCGCGACTTCGAGGCGGCCATCGGGCCGCGCACGCGGATGGTCCTCTCGGTGCACCGCTCCAACTTCCGCCTCTCCGGGTTCGTGAACGACCCGTCGCTCGAGGACCTGGTCGCCCTCGGGCGCGAGCGCGACCTGTGGGTGGTGGACGACCTCGGCTCGGGCGCGCTGCTCCCCCCCGCCGCGCACGGCCTGGGCCCGGAGCCCTCGGTCCCGGAGCGGGTGCGGGCCGGCGCGGACCTCGTCACCTTCTCGGGCGACAAGCTCCTGGGCGGTCCGCAGGCGGGGATCCTGGCCGGGCGGCGGGAGGCGATCCGCCGCGCCAAGCGCCACCCGCTCCTGCGCGCGCTCCGGGTGGACAAGGTCACCCTGGCCGGCCTCTCCGCCACCCTGGCCCACTACGAGCGCGGCGAGGCCCTCCGGAAGGTGCCGGTCTGGCGGGCCATCGCCCTGCCGCTCGAGGAGATCGGCGCGCGCGCCCGGGCCTGGCTGGCGGCGCTCGGGGACGCGGCGCCCGGCGCGGAGGTGCGGGAGAGCCGCTCGGCCGTCGGGGGCGGGACGCTCCCGGAGGTCACCCTGCCCACGCTGGTGCTCTCCCTGCCCTCGGCCGATCCGGACGCGCTGGCGGCGCGGCTCCGGGCCCAGGAGACGCCGGTGGTGGGCCGCATCGAGGAGGGCCGCGTCCTCCTCGATCCGCGGACGGTGATGCCGGACGAGGACGAGCCCCTGCTCCGGGGCCTGCGCGCGGCGCTCCTCACGGGTTGAAGCGGTAGCCCACCCCGCGGACGGTCTCGATGTGGCGCGGCCGCTCCGGATCGTCGCCGACGTGCGACCGGAGCCGGGCGATGAAGTTGTCCACCGTGCGCGCGGTCCCGAGGTAGCGCGAGCCCCACACGGCCTGCACCAGCTGCTCCCGCGTGTGGACGCGGTCCGGGTGCCCGAGGAAGAAGGCGAGCAGGTCGAACTCCCGGCTGGTGAGATCGATCTCCCGTCCGGACACGGTGGCGCGCCGGGCCGCCAGGTCCACCTCGATCCTCCCGGCCCGCCGGATGGACCGGTCCGGCCCGGTCTCGCCGCGCGCGCGCCGCCGCCGCAGGAGGGCGTCGATCCGGGCCAGCAGCTCCTTGAGGCCGAACGGCTTCACCAGGTAGTCGTCGGCGCCGAGCTTGAGCCCCGCCACCTTGTCCGCCTCCTGCCCCTTGGCCGACAGGATGAGCACCGGCAGGTCCGGATCCTCCTCGCGGATGGCGCGCACCACCTCGAGCCCGCCCATCCGGGGCAGCATCACGTCCACCACCACGAGGTCGGGTCGCTCGCTCCGGGCCAGCGAGAGCCCCGTCTCCCCGTCCATGGCCGAGCGGACCGTGTACCCCTCCATGCCCAGGTTGATCTGCAGGCCGCGCAGGATGGAGGGATCGTCCTCGACCACCAGGATCTTCTCAGCCATGCGCCGGCTCCGCGGCCGGCAGGGCGATGGTGAAGGTCGCGCCCTGCCCCACCCGGCTCGACACGCTCACGTTCCCGCCGTGCGCCTTGACGATGTGCTTCACCATGGCGAGCCCGAGCCCCGACCCCTCGATGGACCGCCGGAGGGGGTCGCGGGCCCGGTAGAACTTCTCGAAGATGCGCTTCTGGTCCGGCGCCGGGATGCCCGGGCCGTTGTCCGAAACGCGCAGATGCACCGCGGCCCCGGCCCGCCGGGCCTCGACGGTGATCCGCTTCTCCGCGCCCGTGTACTTGTGGGCGTTGTTGAGGAGGTTGAGGAGCGCCTCGCTGAGCGCCTCGCGATCGGCCCAGACCGGCGGCAGGCCGGGCTCGACCGAGCGCGCCACCTCGGCGGGCCGGTGCAGGAGCTGGGGGGCGAAGGCCTCCAGGGCCGCGTCCACGATGGGCTCCACCGGCTGGCGCTCCAGGTGGTAGGCGCGCCGGCCCGACTCCATCCGGGCCCAGTCCAGCAGCCGGTTGATGAGGCCGGAGAGGCGGGCCGTCTCCTCGGCCAGGATCTCGAGCGCCTCGCGCTGCCGCTCCGGGTCCTGGGCGCGGCCGAGCTGGAGCGTCTCCACGAACATCCGGATCGAGGTGAGCGGCGTGCGCAGGTCGTGGGAGACCTTGTTCACGAAGTCGGTCTGGAGCCGCGCCACCTTGGCCTCGCGGTGGAGCACGGCCAGGGTGGCCGCCGTGCCGGCCACGGTGGTGGTGACGAGCGCGAGGATCAGGCCGCCGAACAGGTAGTCCCGGGCCGCCGATCCGAAGACCAGGATCAGGATCCCCACCGTGAGGAGGAGCGCGGCGGGGACGAGGACGAACCCGATGATGAGGGAGAGGACGCGGCCGAGCTTCATGGCGAGGGGAGGCCATCCTACTCCCGGGGCCCGCCGGATGCGACGGCCCGGCGCCTCCGGGTCGCGCCCTCGCCGGGCGGGACGACGAAGGGGCGGAGGCGCTGGCGCGCCTCCGCCCCGTGAGCTGCCGGTCGCCGCGGACGGCGACGCCTTCTCTACCTGGCGTGCATGGCCGAGTAGTCCGCCACCGCGCCCGGACCATGGCAGAGGATGCAGGACTCGATCTCGACTCCGTCGATCAGGTCCTGCCTGCCGTTCGGGAAGGCCTGCGGGTTCCAGGAGTTGTCGTACGCGTGTCCGCGGAGGACCGCCTGCGTGAACCAGGCACCGGACTGGTGGCAGCTCATGCAGGCCGCCACCGTCGGCCCGATGAGCTCGTCGTCGAGCTGACCCGGGATGTCGGTGCCGGCGTTGGTCTCCGTGACCGCCACGGCCTCCCACGGCATCGGCATTGCGTTCTCCGAGCCGTCCACGTGGCACGCCGCGCAGTCGTTCAGCGCGCGTGGATAGTGGATCTCGATGTAGTTGTGCGCGCGCGTCACGGGCGGATTCGAACCGAAGATCGTCTGCACGCCGGTCCCCGGCCACTGCGGGACCGCCGCCAGGGCCTCGGCGTTCCCGAAGAAGTAGATGCCCATGCCCCGGTAGTAGACCAGCGGGTGCCCGCTTTCGCCGGCCGAGTGGATGCCGTGGACCATGGCGCGGAGGTCGAACGTCTGTCCCGCCTGGAAGTCGTACGCCTCGGAGGCGTCGACGCCCAAACCGGCCCGGATCTGCGACTCGTTCGACGCCGGGTTGTGGCACATCATGCAGAGGTCCACGTTGTCCACGCGGTTGCCGCCGTGCTGGTAGAGGCTGCCCAGGTGGCAGGAGAGGCACTTGGCGGTGTCCACGACCCTGCGGCGCGTGTCGGTCGGCAGGGTCCCGTCCGCCACCAGGAACTCACGGGTCGGGCTCGGGGAGCGGGTCCAGATGACGCCGCCCGTCGGCGCGAACCGCAGCTGGGCCTTGCCCTGGATGGCGACCCGGCCCTTGACGGCGGCGGTGGCCTCGAGGGTGAGCGTGGTGGTGGCGACGTTCGAGGCGCAGGTCGTGTTGGTGGCCGTGATGTTGATGTTCGCCGCGATGCCGTTCGGCTGGCCCGGCGACGTGCCCACGCCCTCGTTGACCCAGTCGTTGGCCTGGGCGAACGCGCGCAGCAGGCTCAGGTTGCTGTTGCACCCGTTCGCCGTGTTCGTGCAGTTGCTCGTGGGCAGGCCGGTCTTGCCGAAGAAGACCGGGCCGACCGCGTAATCCGAGTTGCACGGATCGTACGGGGCATTCGCGTTCGTGGGATCGTAGGCGATCCACGTCACGACGAGGGGCTGGCCCGCTCCGGCGGCGGTGACCCCGGTGATCTCCATCGCGATCTTCTTGCCCTGCTCGATGGACTGATCCTTGCCGTCGTAGACGAGACCGCTGCGCCCCGTCAGCTTGCCGTTGTGGAAGCCGCGGACGTTCGCGGGCGCGGTCGAGCCGTCGTGGCACGAGGTGCAGGTCGTCGCCACGGTGTAGGTCCGGTGCCCCTGAAGCGTCCCGCCCGCGACGGTCCTCGGGAACCCGTCCCAGCCGTCGTGGCAGGACATGCAGGTCGAGTACCCGACCGGCCGGTCGAGCACGTAGGCGAGGCTCGCGTCCGTGTCGTGGCAGGTGCCGCAGTTGATCATGTAGCCGGGGAAGCCGACCGAGAACGGCGAGGAGAGCTCGGCGACGCCGGGAGGGTAGGAGCCCGGGATCAACCGGATCGAGTCGTTCCGCGCGTAGACGCCGTCCGGCTTCGTGACCGTGAACGGCTCCGGAGGCAGCGGGCCGGCGCCGTCGGGATCGATGTCGGCGGTGATGGCGCGGGCCGGCATCTCGTGCGAGTTGTGGATGCCGTGGACGTACGACTTGAGCCGGTCGTTGGGCTCGCCGCGCGACATCCTGTCGTACCGGACGTGGCAGACCACGCACGCAGCCACGCCCTGCGGGTTGTAGGCCCCCTCGTGGCCGTCGCGGAAGACGTTGGCGCCGTGGCAGTTCATGCACGCCTGGTCGCTGACGGTGCTCTTCGACGGACCGGCCGGAGAGTGGGCGACCACCGTCGCCGAGGGCCAGGCCACGCCGGTGTCGAGGTGGATGAGGAACGTCGTCGGCGTGCTGCCGATGGTGGTGGCCATGCCGGGGAACGTCGCCGTGTACCCGGTGGCGCCCGCCGAGACGGTGAAGGCGGTCGTGGCGATCGACGTGCGGCGGTATCCGCTGACGGTGGCGTCGTACGCGTGGCGCTCGGCGCGGACCTTGTTCGTGAACGTGGTGTTGAGCACGCCGTCCACGTTGACCTTGAAGGTGACGACGACGTCCGCCCCGGCGACCGCGGCCGCCTGGTCGGTCACGAGCACCTTCCCGGAGACGGTGACCGCGGGGAGGACGGCGACGTTGCCGTCGGGGCAGGTGACCGTCTTCGAGCCGTCGGGGTTCGACGTCATCGTGCACGACTGGCCGTCCGTGCCATTCAGGCCGTCGGTACCGTTCGACACCGTCGCCGTGGTGCCGTCCTGGCACGAGATGGTGGACGTGCCGTTCCCGTTGTCCGTCACGGTACAGGAGGTCCCGTTGGCGCCGGCCGCGCCGTCGTCGCCCTTGCAGGCGGCGAGGGCGAGCACCGCGGCGCTCGCGACCACCGTGAACTTTCTCAAGAGGGATGCGTGCATAGCCAATTGATCTCCGACAATCGTTGGAGTACACAACTTCCAGACACGCGACACTGCGCATGAAACTCCGCCGATCGATCGGAGTCAACGAACTGGATTGGTCAATCCTGGTTCCTCCGAAAGTCCACCGTGTTTGGAGGCGCGAAGAACGTGGCGCGACAATCTCGCCCTCCGTGCGGTGGTCGTTCGCCTTACATCCGCTTGCCCGGCAGTAAACGTTTGTGGTGCCCCGGCGGGGCGCCCCTCCGCAGGAACGTGACATCTTGTCGCAGCCGCCGGGCGGGCGGCCGTCTCCGGGACCCGGCCGCTCAGCGGTGGAACTTCTCGCCGGAGCGCGCGCGCTCGACGAGGAGCGGGGCGGGCTCGAACCGCGCCCCGAACCGGTCGCGCCAGCGCTCGAGCTTCGCGAGCAGCTCCCCCGGCCCCATCTCGTCGGCCACGCGGAACGGGCCGCCGCGGAACGGGGGGAAGCCGAGGCCGAAGACCGCGCCGACGTCGCCGTCGCGCGCGCTCCGCAGGATGCCCTCGCCCAGGCACCGGATGGCCTCGTTCACCATCTGCAGGGCCAGCCGCTCCTGCATCTCCGCCCGGTCGATCCTCTTGCGGGCGCGGCCGCCGGGGAGGAGGTCGTAGACGGTCTCGTCCACGCGCTTCTCCTTCCCGCCGTAGGTGTAGAAGCCCTTCCCGTTCTTCCGGCCGAGGCGGCCCGCCTTCACCACCTCCTCGAGCGCCTCGGGGGCCTTCATGCGATCCCCGAAGGCGCCGTGGAGGATGTGGGCCACCTTGGCCCCCACGTCGATCCCGACCTCGTCGAGGAGCGTGATGGGGCCCACCGGGAAGCCGTAGTCGACCAGGGCGCGGTCGAGATCCTCCACCGCCGCCCCCTCCACCAGCAGCCAGGCCGCCTCGTTCATGTAGGGGGCGAGGACGCGGCTCGTGTAGAAGCCCGGCCCGTCGCGGACCACGATGACGGTCTTGCCCTGCTTCTTGCCCAGCGCCACCGCCGTGGCGGTCGCCTCCGGCGAGGTCCGGTCGGTGACGATCACCTCGAGGAGGGGCATCTTGTGGACCGGCGAGAAGTAGTGCATGCCCAGCACCGATCCGGGCCGCCTCGAGGCCTCGGCGATCTTCCCGATGGGGATGGACGAGGTGTTCGACGCGAAGATGCCCTCGGGGTTCACCGCCTCGAAGGCCCGCACCATCTCCTGCTTCAGGGCCAGGTCCTCGAAGACCGCCTCGACCAGGACGTCCGCCGACTCGAAGCCGGACCAGTCGCTGGTGGTGGTGAGGAGGCGCATGGTGGCGGCGCGCTCCAGCCGGTCGATGGACCGGCGCTTCACGCGGTCGTCGAGGATCCCGCGCACCGAGGCGAGCGCCTTCGCCGCCGCGGCGTCGTCCCGCTCGCGCACCCGCACCGGGATGCCGGCGTTCACGGTGACGTAGGCGATGCCGCTCCCCATGAGGCCGCCGCCCAGCACCCCCACCCGCGACACCTTCCGGGGCTTCACGGCGGGGTCGTCCACGCCCGTGTCCTTCTTGAGGGCGGTGGTGGCGAAGAAGATCTCGACCAGCCGGCGCGACACCGGCGTCTGGGTCAGCTCGCCGAAGAAGCGCGCCTCGCGCTCGAGGCCCGCCCTGACGCCCTTCTCGTAGCCCACCCGCACCGCCTCCAGGGCCGCGAGCGGAGCCGGGTAGTGACCCCTGGTCTTCTTCCCGACCTGCTTCTCCGCCTGCGAGAAGAGCACGGAGCGGCCGATGGGATTCCCCTCGAGCGCCATCCGCTGCACCGCCTCCATGCCGGAGGGCGTCTTCGGCGAGCGGCGGAGCTTCCCCTCGGCCAGGGCCCGGGCCCGGTCGCGCGCCACGGCGAGGAGCAGCGGCGCCGGCACCACCTCGTCCACGAGCCCCAGCTTCCCGGCCTTCCTTGCCTTCAGCGACTTGCCGGCCAGGATGACGTCGAGCGCGGCGGCGATGCCGACGAGCCGCGGCAGGCGCTGGGTCCCGCCCGCGCCGGGGATGAGCCCGAGCTGGACCTCCGGCTGGCCGAGCTGGGTCCTGGGGTCGTCCGTGGCGATCCGGTAGTGGCAGGCCATGGCCCACTCCAGGCCGCCGCCCAGGCAGGCCCCGTGGATCGCCGCCACCACGGGCTTGGGGAACCGCTCCAGCCGGTCGAAGCCGGCCTGCCCGTCGCGGGCCAGCTTCTCGGCGTCGGCGGCGGTCTTCACGGCCTGCAGCATCTCGATCCGGGCGCCGGCCACGAAGCCGTCCTTCTTGCCGCTCCCGAACACCACCGCCTTGATGGACGGGTCCTTCCCCAGGCCGGTGAGGATGCGGTCGAACTCCTCCCCCACCTCGGGCGAGAGCGTGTTCACCGGCGCCCCGGGCTCGTCGAGGAGCACGGTGGCGACGCCGTCCGACACCTCCACCCGGAAGTTCTTCGCCTCGGCCTGCGTGGCGGATGCGGGCATCATGGTCAGGCC
>DATIUR010000461.1:0-4128 GCA_035466675.1 Anaeromyxobacteraceae bacterium
CCACCGGGCCGAGCGGACGCCGGGCGCTCCGCCGAGCGCGTCCACGCAGAGCCCCGAGTCGTCCGCCAGCGCGTGGAGGCCGGCGAAGCGGGCCCACTCGGCCGCCTTCTTCTCCGCGTTCTCCCGGAAGGTCTCCCCGTCCTCCTCCACCTCCGGGAGCGGGCGGCCCAGATCGAGGGGGGAGACCACCCGCAGGGAGAGCCCGGCCACGAGGCGGCGCAGCTCCTCGAGCTTGCCCGGGTTGGTGGTGCCGAAGAGGAGGTCCACGGCCCGCCCGGTCAGCCGCGCAGCGCCGCCTCCTGCATCGCGCGCAGGCGGCCCAGCCCCTCGAAGGCGACGTCGAGCATCCGGTCGAGATCGGCGCGGGGGAAGGCCTTCCCCTCCGCCGTGCCCTGCACCTCGACCAGGTTCCCCTCCGCGGTGGCGACGACGTTCATGTCCACCTCGGCCGCGGAGTCCTCCTCGTAGTCGAGGTCGAGGCGCACCTCGCCGTCCACGATGCCCACGCTCACCGCCGCCACGCTGCGCCGGATGGGGTCGGCCGCGATCTTCCGCGCCGCCGCCAGGCTCCGGGTGGCCAGGGCGAGGGCCACGAAGCCGCCGGTGATGGCGGCGGTGCGGGTCCCCCCGTCCGCCTGGAGCACGTCGCAGTCGATGGTGAGCGTGCGCGGCCCGAGGGCCCGCAGGTCGACGGCGGCCCGGAGCGCGCGCCCCACCAGGCGCTGGATCTCCAGGGTGCGCCCCCCCTGCTTCCCGCGCGCCGCCTCGCGCGGCATGCGCTCGTGGGTGGAGCGCGGCAGCATCCCGTACTCGGCGGTCACCCAGCCCGCCCCGGTGCCGTAGACGTGGGGCGGGACCTTGTCGTCCACCGACGCCGTGCACAGCACGTGCGTGTCGCCGAAGCGGGCCAGGCACGATCCCTCGGCGTGCTTCGAGACGCCGGTCTCGAGGAGGATGGTGCGGAGATCCCGCGAGCCGCGTCCGTTCGTGCGCATGGGCGCGGGATGATAAGCGCCCGCGCCGCCCGGCGCCAGCGGCCGGTCGAGACCGGCCAAACGACCGAGCGCGATCCTGAAACACTCGACGGGGGCCTTGCCCGAGGTCCCCTCGCTCGCCGCGTCCCGGCGGCGAGCCCTCCGCCGGCAGCCGTCTCCGACGCGGCGCGGACGAGCCCGGGCCCGCGCGCTCGCTCGCCGGGGCGTGGACCGTCGCCGCCGAAGCCGCACCCGTATCCCCGCGCCCGGAACCCCTGCGGCAACGCAAACCAGCCGAGCGGGTCCCGCAGGACGGCTGCGGCTGGACATGCGTTGCACCGCAGCTGCCAGGGAACCGACAGGCCCTCGCCGACGGCTCGCTGCGCGGCGCGGGCCCGGCCTCGCCGCGCCGGGGAGCGCAGCCGTCTGCCGGACAGGGACCCGCGGGGGGCGTTGCCCGCAGGCGCGGAGCGATCGAGCGCGGGAGGGCTTCTCCGGTCGGGGCTCGGACCGGCAGCGGCGCCGGTCCAGCCGCTGCGATCCGGGCCGCACCGGAGCGTGCTGGCAGGGCGTCGATGCCGGCGGGAGCGGACGGGAGCGGCGGCCGTACCCTGTCCTGCGAGCTGCGGAGCGCCGAGGGGAACGCCTCCCCCGCGGGGCCCGTGGGCGGATGCTTCGCTCCTGTGATCCCGAATCGAGCGCCGCCGTCTAGCGGAGGGCCGCGTGGGCCTGGCGCCGGAAGGCCTCCACCCCGGCGGCGATGGCGTCGGCGATCCGCTCCTGGTACTCGCGGGTGCGCAGGCGCGCGGACTCCGCGGGGTGGGAGATGAAGCCGACCTCGAGCAGCACCGCCGGCATGTTGGCGCCGGCCAGGACGTAGAAGGGGGCCTGCTTCACCCCGCGGTCCTCCGCCCGGGTGGCGCGCACCAGCTCCTCGTGGAGCGCGTAGGCGAGCCGCGAGCTTCCCGTGAGCGCCGCCGCGTCGCCCAGGTCCCTCAGGATGAAGGAGACGGGGTCGGCCGGGTCGATCTCGGGCTCGCCCGAGAGCCGGTCCGCGTTCTCGCGGGCGGCCACGGCGGTGGCCGAGGCGTCGGTGGCGTCGGCGGAGAGGAAGAACGTCTCGATCCCGTGCTGCACACGGCGCTGCGCGCGGGTGGGCATCGAGTTCATGTGGATGGAGAGGAACAGGTCGGCCCGGATGGCGTTCGCCACCGCGGCCCGGTTCACGAGCTCCACGTCGATGTCGCCGGTGCGGGTCAGGACCACCCGGATCCCTTCCTTCTTGAGCCTGCGCGCCGCGCGCTCGGCGATCGCGAGCGCCAGGGCCTTCTCGGTGTCCCCCTGCGGCGACCGCGCGCCGTGCTTCGAGCCGCCGTGCCCCGGGTCGATCACGACCGTGAAGACCTGCGGCTCGGTGGCGACGGCGAGGGCGAGGAGGGCGGCGGCCGGGGCGATCATCGTGCGGCGATTGTACCAGCGGGATCCCCCCGGATCGCCTACACGACCTCGATGCGGGGCGGGCCATGTGGGAGAACGTCGCCGATCTCCACCGCGTGCGCGCCGGCGTCGGCGATGCGGGAGAGCACGTCCCGGGCCCGGAGCGGGTCCACCGCCGCGAGGAGCCCGCCGTTGGTCTGGGCGTCGGCGAGCACGAGCGGCAGCGGGTCGGCCACCGCCGGGCCGAAGGTCGCGTGCGGCCTCACCCAGGCCAGGTTGGCCTTGGACCCGCCCGGCACCACGTTCTCGCGCGCGAGGTCGCGCACGGCCGGATCGAGCAGCGGGACGCGCGCCGCCTCGATGCGGAGCGCCACGCCGGAGCCCTCCGCCATCTCCCAGGCGTGGCCCAGCAGGCCGAAGCCGGTCACGTCGGTGAGCGCGCGCACCGCGCCGCTGGCGGCCAGGGCCTCCCCCGCCGCCCGGTTGAGCGCCGACATCACCGCCACCGCGCGCTCGACCAGGGGCGCCGGCGCCAGGCCGCGCTTGATGGCGGTGCTCACGATGCCCGACCCGAGCGGCTTGGTGAGCAGGAGCCGATCGCCGGGCCGCGCCCCGACGTTGCGCAGGATCCGGTCGGGGTGGACGAGGCCCGTCACCGCCATCCCGTACTTCGG
The DNA here is from genome assembly GCA_035466675.1 of Anaeromyxobacteraceae bacterium. GTDB lineage: Bacteria > Myxococcota > Myxococcia > Myxococcales > Anaeromyxobacteraceae > Anaeromyxobacter. The sequence continues at coordinate 3,086 of DATIUR010000461.1, forward strand.
CTCCGGGTCGTCGATGCTGTGGCCCCCGAGCACCGGCGCTCCGGCGAGCTGCGCGGAGTCCGAGCCCCCCCGCAGCACCTCGCCCAGCATCTCCATGGAGAGCTTGCCGACCGGCCAGCCGACCAGGTTGAGCGCGAACAGCGGCCGGCCGCCCATGGCCCAGACGTCGGAGAAGGCGTTGGCCGCGGCGATGCGCCCGAACCAGTAGGGGTCGTCCACCACCGGCGTGAAGAAGTCCACCGTCTCGACCACCGCCTCGGTGTCGGAGAGACGGTACACCGCGGCGTCGTCCCTCGTGTCGTGGCCGACCAGGGCGCGGGGGTCCGTGACCTTCGGGAGGCGGCGCAGCACCTGCGCCAGATCCGCCGGGCGGATCTTGCAGGCTCAACCCGCGCCGTGGCTCAGGGAGGTGAGGCGGACGGTCTCGGCGCTGTCCATGGCGGACACATACCCTTCGCCGGGGAACCGGGCAACGGCCCCCTCGCCGCGGACGGCCAGACGTGCTCGATTCGGGATCACGGGAGCGCGGCATCCACCCACGGGCCCCGCGGGGGATGCGTTCCCCTCGGCGCTCCGCGGCTCGAAGGGCAAGGTACGGCCGCCGCACCCGTCCGCTCCCGCCGGCATCGACGCCCTGCCAGCACGCTCCGGTGCGGCAAGGGTCGCAGCGGCTGGACCGGCGCCGCCGCCGGTCCGATCCCCGACCGAAGAAGCCCTCCCGCGCCCGAACGCTCCGCGCCTCGGGCAACGCCCCCCGCGGGTCCCTGTACCGCCGGCGGCTGCCGTTCTCGGCGCGGCGAGACCCGGGTCCGCGCCGCCTCGGGAGACGGCTGCCGGCGGAAGGCTCGCCACTGTGATCCGACGAACGATCGGGCGACCGGCGTGGGACCCGGGCGCCGGCGACGTTCGCTCGACGGGGCGCGGCGCAGCCCTCGTCCTAGCGGATCGCCCTGAGCTCGTGCGAGAAGGCGACCTCGCCAGCGACCCGCTGCCGCCCCGCGTGGCCGGCGCGGTACTCCTTGAGCCGGTACTGGATCTTGCGG
>DATIUR010000462.1:0-6088 GCA_035466675.1 Anaeromyxobacteraceae bacterium
TCGGTCGCGAACCGGTAGAGGAGCTCGCGCAGCAGCGCCACCGCCGCGAGGGCGAGCCCAGGCCCCCCGGTCACCGCGACGCGCTCCTCGCGCTCGGCGTCCACCGGGCCGCCGCCGGAGAGGACCTGGGCGAGCGCGAGCACGAGCCGCGCCAGGGCCTCCTCGGGAGTCCCGCCGCGCACCCGCACGCCCAGGTCGGCCGTGTGGCCGAGGTCCTCGTAGGGCTGGGGCAGGGTCCAGCGCACGTCCGGAGTCTAGACGGCGGTGCGCGATTCGGGATCACGGAAGCGCGGCATCCACCCACGGGCCCCGCGGGGGAGGCGTTCCCCTCGAACGCTCCGCGCCTCGGGCAACGCCCCCCGCGGGTCCCTGTCCGGCGGGCGACAGCGGTCGCCGGCGCGGCGAGACCGGGGCCGCGGCGCGCAGCGAGCCGTCGGCGAGGGCCTGCCGCTTCCCTGGCAGCTGCGGTGCAACGCATGTCCAGCCGCAGCCTTCCGGCCGGGCGCGCTCGGCTGGTTTGCGTTGCCGCAGGGGTTCCGGGCGCGGGGGAGACGGTTCCGGCTTCGACGGTGACGGTCCACGCCCCGGCGAGCAAGCGCGCGGGCAAAGGGCTCGTCCGCGCCGCGTCGGAGACCGTTTCCGGCGGAAGGCTCGCCGCCGAGACGCGGCGAGCGATCGGACCTCGGGCAGGGTCCCGTCGAGTGTTTCGGGATCGTGATCCGTCGTTCAAGCCCCGCGGGCCGGCCGCCCGGGCCCCGCTCACCCCGCCAGCCGGGCGCGCTCCGAGAGCGGGACGATCTCCCCCGTCGAGATGCGCAGGAACCGCCGGAGCAGGCTCACCGCCACCACGGTGAGGCCGATGCAGAAGCCCCACCACAGGCCGGTCACGCCCCCGCCGAGCACGATCCCGAGGAGGACCGCGGCCGGGACGCCCAGCGCCCAGTGCCCGACCATGTTGGCGGCGAAGGTGTAGCGGGTCTCGCCCGCGCCGCGCAGGACGCCGGCGCCCACCGCCTGGATGCCGTCGGAGACCTGGAAGAGCGCGGCCACCCGCAGGAGCGGGACGGCGGCCGCCACCACGCCGGGGTCGTCGGTGAGGAGCCGGGCGATCGGGCCGGGGACGGCCAGGAAGGCGAGCGCGCAGAGGGACATGAAGGCGGCCCCCGCCCCGAAGGCCACCAGGCCGGAGCGGCGCGCCCCCTCGCGATCGCGCGCGCCCACCGCCCAGCCCACCCGCACGGCGCCGCCGGCCCCGACGCCGACCGCCACCGTGAAGGTGAGCGTGGCGACGGCGATGGCGATCTGGTGCGCCGCGAGCGGGACCGCCCCGAGCCGCCCGGCCAGGAACCCGACCAGGGCGAAGATCCCCACCTCCGCGCCCATGTGGAGCCCGACCGGCACGCCCACGCGCACGGCGGCGCGCAGCTCGGCGCGATCGGGGGCGCGGAGCCCGGCGGCGGGCCGCCCCAGCGGCACCGCGCCGGCCGACCGGGCCAGGACGGCCGCCTGCAGCGCCATGCACAGGCTCGTGGCGATGGCCGCCCCGGCCGCGCCCATGGCCGGCACCGCCCGGAGGGGCCCGGTCCAGGCGGGGAGCGAGGCGCCGCCGAAGACGAGGAGGAGGTCGGCGGGCACGTTCACCGCGTTCGCGGCCAGTGCCGAGATCGCGATGGGCCGCACGTGCCCGCCCGCCTGGAGGTAGGCCCGCGTGGAGACGTACAGGAGGGCGAAGGGGAGGCCGGGCAGCCGCCAGACGAGGTAGCGGCCGGCCTCGGCGGCGACGTCCGGCTCGATGCCGAGCGGGACGAGCAGCGGGGGCACCGCCAGGGTCGGGACGGCGACGGCGGCCGAGACGCCGAGCGAGAGCCAGACCCCCTGCCAGAGCAGGCGGCGGGCGCGCACCGGCTGGCCCGCCCCGGCCGCCTGCGCGACGAGCGGGTCGAGCCCCATCATCACGCCGATCCCGAAGACGGAGAGCGCCAGGAAGAGCGCGTTCCCGAGCCCCGTCCCGGCGAGCGGCACCGGGCCGGCGCGACCCAGGACGGCGGAGTCCACGACCCCCATGAGCGCGAGGCCCCCCTGCGCCACGGCGAGGGGGAGGGCCAGCCGGAGGAGGGCGGAGAGCTCCCTCCGCAGGGGGGGGTGGCGCGCTTCCAAGGGGCCCGCAACATAGCCCGGCAGGAGGGGGCGCGCACACTCCGGCGCGGCGCGGGAACCACCCGGCACGACGGTCGATTTCCCGGAAGTCCTCTGGGTGGGGAGGATGCGGGGGAGGACGCGACGGGCTCGACGGGGCAGGGTGGTTCGTGCTTATGTCTCGCCCCCGCGGATGAGCCAGGACGCCAAGCCGTCACCCGGGGCCGCTCCGGCGGGCCCCGAGGCGCCAGGGGGAGGCCGTCCGGCCGAGGGGCCGATGCCCGTTCCCGAGGGGACCCAGCAGCTCCCGCGGCCGCCGCCCCGAGGGGCCGCCCTGGCCGGGCTCGCGCTCGGCGCGCTCGGCGTCGTCTACGGCGACATCGGGACGAGCCCGCTCTACGCGATGAAGGAGTGCTTCACCGGCCCCCACGGAGTGCCGGCCACGCACGAGAACGTGCTGGGCGTGCTCTCGCTCGTCTTCTGGGCGCTCACCTTCGTCGTGGTGGTGAAGTACATCGCCTTCGTGATGCGGGCCGACAACCGGGGCGAGGGGGGGATCCTGGCCCTGCTCGCGCTGGTGGGGCGGCGCGACACCGGCCGCCTCCGGCGGCGGGTCCTCCTCCTCATGGGCCTGTTCGGCGCGGCCCTGCTCTACGGCGACGGCGTCATCACGCCCGCCATCTCGGTCCTGGGCGCGGTGGAGGGCCTCTCGGTCGCCGCCCCCGCGCTCGCGCACTTCGTGGTTCCGACCAGCCTCGGGATCATCATCGCGCTCTTCCTCATCCAGCGCGGCGGGACCGCCCGGGTGGGGGCGGTCTTCGCACCGGTGATGCTGATCTGGTTCCTGTCGATCGGGCTCCTGGGCCTGCGCGGCGTTCTGGCCCACCCCGACATCCTGGTCGCGCTCTCGCCCACGTATGCCCTCGCGTTCCTGGCCCGTGGCGGGATGCCGGGCTACCTCATCCTGGGTGCGGTCGTGCTCGTGATCACGGGCGGCGAGGCCCTCTACGCCGACATGGGCCACTTCGGGAAGCGACCCATCCGCGTGGCCTGGTTCGGCCTGGTGATGCCGGCGCTCGTCCTCAACTACTTCGGCCAGGGGGCGCTCGTGCTGCACGACCCCGAGGCGGCGCGGAACCCCTTCTACCTGCTCGCGCCGGAGTGGGCGCTCTACCCCATGATCGGGATCGCCACCGCCGCCGCCATCGTGGCCTCCCAGGCGCTCATCTCGGGCGCGTTCTCGCTCACCCGCCAGGCCGTCCAGCTCGGCTACTCGCCGCGCGTCACCATCCGCCACACCTCCCGCACCGAGATCGGGCAGATCTACGTGCCGGAGGTGAACTGGGTGCTGGGGGCCTCCTGCGTCGCGCTCATCCTCGAGTTCCAGAACTCGTCCAACCTGGCCGCGGCCTACGGCGTGGCGGTGACCGGGACCATGGCCACCACCACCGTCCTCTTCCACAACGTGATGCGCGAGATCTGGCAGTGGTCCCGGCTCCGGGCCTGGGCGCTGACCGTCCTCTTCCTCACCGTGGACCTGGGCTTCTTCGGGGCGAACGTCGTCAAGCTGGAGGAGGGCGGCTGGTTCCCCATCGCCGTGGCGTCGGTGGGCTTCGCGCTCATGTCCACCTGGAAGGCCGGCCGGGCCGCGCTCGCGGCGCAGCTCCGGGACGCCGGCCTGCCGCTCCAGATGTTCCTCGACGAGATCGCCCGCAAGAAGCCGCAGCGCGTCCCGGGGACCGCGGTCTTCATGACCTCGAACCAGGGCGCGGCGCCGCCGGTGCTGCTCCACCATCTCAAGCACAACAAGGTCCTGCACGAGCGCGTGCTGGTGATCTCGATCACCACCGAGGAGATCCCGTCCGTGCCGGAGATGGAGCGCGTGTCCTCGCGCGACCTGGGGAGCGGCTTCTACCAGGTGGTGGCCCGCTACGGCTTCATGGAGACGCCGGACGTGCCGAGGCTGCTCGAGTCCCTGCCGCAGCGGCCGCCGCCCAACGTGCCGCTGGCGCTCAAGCCCATGGAGACGACCTTCTACCTGGGGCGGGAGACGCTGCTCCCCACCGGCCCCTCGCGGCTGGCGCGCTGGCGGAAGCGGCTCTTCATCGTCATGGCGCGGAACGCGGTCACGGCCAGCCAGTTCTTCGGCCTGCCGCCGAACCGGGTGGTGGAGATGGGCGCGCAGATCCAGCTGTAGACGGCGTAAGCTCGCGGCGTGAAGACCGGTCCCGCCGCCGCGCCCTCGCCCTGGGTGGTCTTCTCGGCCGTGGCGGTCGGGAACCTGATGGCCACCCTGGACGGGTCGATCGTGAACGTGGCCCTGCCCACGCTCTCTCTCGAGCTCGCGGCCCCGGTGGATCGGGTCGAGTGGATCGTCTCCGCCTACCTCGTCGCCATCAGCGCCACGCTGCTCGCGGCCGGTCGGCTCGGCGACGCGGCCGGCCACCGCCCGGTCTACGTGGGCGGCCTCCTGGTCTTCACGATCGGCTCGGCGCTGTGCGGCCTCTCCGGGAGCCTCGGGGGGCTCGTGGCGGCGCGGGTGGTGCAGGCGCTCGGCGCCACCGCCATGATGGCCATCGGGCCCGCCATCGTGACCGCGGTCTTCCCGGCGTCGATGCGCGGCCGCGCCCTGGGGGCGATCGGGACGGTGGTGGCGGTGGGCCTCACGCTCGGTCCGCCCCTGGGCGGCGCCATCCTGACCGGGCTCTCCTGGCGCTGGCTCTTCTTCGTCAACGTGCCGGTCGGGATCGCCGGCATGGCCTGGGCGCTCCGGACGCTGCCGGCGCGGCGCGGCGGCGGGGTGGGCCCGCGGCCGCCCCTCGTGCCCCTGCGCCTCTTCCGCAGCCCCGTCTTCGCGGCCGGCATCGCGGCGGGCCTGCTCTCCTACGCCGCCATGTTCTCGCAGACCATCCTCACGCCCTTCTTCCTGGCGCGGGCGAAGGGGCTCGGGCCGGGCCGGCTCGGGCTCATGCTCTCCGCCGTGCCGGTGGCGCTCTCCGTCTCCTCGCCGCTGGCCGGGTGGCTCTCCGACCGGCTCGGCGGCCGCTTCCTGCCGCCGCTCGGCATGCTCCTCGTGGCCGGCGGGCTCGCCGGGCTCGCCGGGGCGGAGCCGGAAGACGGCCTCCCCACGATCGCGGCGTGGCTCGCCGCCTGCGGCTTCGGCATGGGGCTCTTCCAGGCGCCGAACAACAGCGCGGTCATGGGGGCCACCCCGCGCGACCTGCTCGGCTCCGGAGGCGGGCTGCTCGCCACCGCGCGGAACGTGGGCATGGCCTGCGGCGTGGCCCTCTCGGCCAGGCTCTTCGCCTGGAGGGCGGGCTCCTCGCCGGGAGTGGCCGAGCTGCTCCTGGGGTGGTCGGTCGCGCTCCGGGCCGGGGCGGGCATCGCGCTCCTCGCCGGGGCGGCGTCGCTGGCCGCGCCGCGCCGGCCCGAGCCCCCGCTGGACGGGGGTTCAGGGTCTGCTAGCATGCGCCCGTGATCGTCCTCGGCATCGACCCGGGCTCGGTGCGCTGCGGGTTCGGCGTGGTGGCGCGGGAGCGGGGCCGGCTCCGGGTGGTCGAGTCGGGCGTGCTCGCGCCGGGACGGCTGCCCGTGGCCGACCGGCTGGCCGGCATCCTCGACGGGCTCGAACGGGTCATAGCCCGCGCGAGGCCCGACGAGGTCTCGCTCGAGCAGGTCTACGCCGGGGCCTCGCCCCGCTCCGCCCTGGTGCTCGGCCAGGCCCGCGGGGTGGCGCTGGCCGCCGCCGCCCGGGCCCGTCTGACCGTCTTCGAGTACGCCCCCGCGGAGGTGAAGCTCGCCTTCACCGGCAACGGGCGGGCGGGCAAGGAGCAGATGGTGCGGACGGCGCGGAGCCTGCTCGGCGTGGTCGCCGGCGCGGCCGACGAGGCGGACGCGCTGGCGCTCGCCGTCTGCCACCTGGCCCGCCGGGCGGCGCGGCTCGCCCTGGCCG
>DATIUR010000463.1:0-1999 GCA_035466675.1 Anaeromyxobacteraceae bacterium
CATCGAGCGGCTGGTGGACGTGGCCGCCCGCGAGCTGGGCATGGACCGGGTGGCCATCCGGCGGAAGAACTTCATCCCCAAGGACAAGTTCCCCTACCAGACGCCGGTGGCCCTGCAGGACGACAGCGGCGACTACGAGGCCACGCGCTCCGCTGCCCTGAAGAAGGCCGACTGGGCCGGCTTCGAGAGGCGCCGGGCCGAGGCCAAGGCCCGCGGCAAGCTCCGCGGCATCGGCATCTCCACCTACGTGGAGGCCTGCGGCATCGCCCCCTCGGCGGTGGTCGGGGCCCTGGGCGGCCGGGTGGGCCTGTGGGAGTCGGCCCACGTCCGCGTCCACCCCACCGGCAGCATCACCATCTTCACCGGCGCCCACAGCCACGGGCAGAGCCACGAGACCACCTTCGCCCAGCTGGCCGCCGAGAAGCTGGGCGTCTCCACCGACCAGGTGGACGTGGTCCACGGCGACACCGCCAAGAACGCGTTCGGCATGGGCACCTACGGCTCGCGGTCGCTGGCGGTGGGCGGCTCGGCCATGGTGCAGGCCACCGACAAGATCATCGCCAAGGGGAAGAAGATCGCCGCCCACCTGCTCGAGGCGAGCGAGGCGGACGTCGAGTTCACCGCCGGCAAGTTCGTGGTGAAGGGGACCGACCGGGCCAAGAGCTTCGGCGAGATCGCCATCGCGGCCTACATCCCCTTCAAGTACCCGGCCGGGCTCGAGCCGGGGCTGGAGGAGAGCGCCGTCTACGATCCCAAGAACTTCACCTACCCGGCCGGCTGCCACGTCTGCGAGGTGGAGATCGACCCGGAGACCGGCGTCACCGAGGTGGTGGGCTTCACCGCGGTGGACGACGTGGGCACGGTCATCAACCCCATGATCGTGGAGGGGCAGGTCCACGGCGGGGTGGCGCAGGGGATCGGGCAGGCGCTCCTGGAGGGGGCCGTCTACGACGACGCGGGGCAGCTCCTCTCCGGCTCCTTCCTCGGCTACGCCATGCCGCGCGCCTCCGACCTCCCCTCGTACCAGGTGGGGACGCACGCCACCGCCTGCACGCACAACCCGCTGGGCGTGAAGGGGGTGGGCGAGGTGGGCTCGATCGGATCGCCGCCGGCCGTGATCAACGCGGTGGTGGACGCGCTCGCGCACCTCGGGGTGAAGCACGTCGACATGCCCGCCACGCCCGAGCGCGTGTGGCGGACCATCCGCCAGGCCAAGGGCTAGGGAGGCCGCCATGCGCGAGTTCCAGTTCCACAAGCCGGAGAACGTGGCGTCCGCGGTCTCGGCCCTGAAGAAGAGCCCGGACGGGAAGTACCTGGGGGGCGGCCAGAGCCTCATCCCCGTGATGAAGCTCGGGCTCGCGGCCCCGAGCGACCTCGTGGCCCTGGCGGGCCTCCCCGAGCTGCGCGGCATCCGCGTCGAGGGGAAGGAGCTGGCCGTGGGAGCGGCCATGACCCACGCCGAGGTGGCCGAGTCGGCCGACGTGAAGAAGGCCATCCCCGCCCTGGCCGAGCTGGCCGGGCACATCGGCGATCCCCAGGTGCGGAACCGGGGGACCCTGGGGGGCTCGCTGGCCCACGACGACCCGTCCGCCGACTACCCGGCCGCGGTCCTGGCGCTCGGCGCCACCGTCGTCACCGACCGCCGGAAGATCGCCGCCGACGACTTCTTCCAGGGCCTCTACCAGACCGCCCTCCAGCCGGACGAGGTCATCGTCTCCGTGCGCTTCCCCCTGCCGGAGAAGGCCGCCTACGCCAAGTTCCCCCACCCGGCCTCGCGCTTCGCCCTGGTCGGCGTGATGGTGGCGAAGGGTCCGGCCGGGGTCCGGGTGGCGGTCACCGGCGCCGGCCCGGGCGTCTTCCGGGCGAAGGCGATGGAGGACGCGCTCGCGAAGAAGTGGGCCCCCGACGCCCTGGCGGGCGTGGCCCTCTCCGCGGCCGGCCTCTCCGGCGACAGCTTCGGCTCGGCCGAGTACCGGGCCCACCTGGTCGGGGTGCTGGC
>DATIUR010000464.1:0-2110 GCA_035466675.1 Anaeromyxobacteraceae bacterium
TCGCCGGCGCGCTGACCGACCTGGTCCACTGGCGGGCCGCCTTCGTCGTCCCCGGCCTGGTGTCGCTCGTGACCGGCATCGCCCTGTTCGGCTGCTGGCGCGCGGGGCTGGTGAGCGACCGGCACGCAGACGTCGAGCCCCGGCCCGCCCCCCATCGCGGCGCCGTGGTGCGGGCGTTCCTCGTCCTCTCGATCACCATGCTGGCCACCGGGCTCATCTACCAGTCGATGGCGGCGGCGCTGCCGAAGATGTTCGCCGAGCGCGCCGCCGGCCTGACGGGCGGGACCACGGTGGGCGCGGGCGCCCTGGTGTCGGTCGTCTACCTCCTGGCCACCGGCACGCAGCTCCTGGGCGGACACCTGGCCGACCGGCGCTCGATGCGCAACCTGTACCTGCTGGCGTTCCTCTTCCAGGCGCCCCTGATGCTCGTCGCCGCGCTCCTCTCCGGCCTGCCCATGTTCGCGGTGCTCACCGCCACCGTGCTCCTCAGCACCGTGGCCATCCCGGTGGAGAACAGCCTGCTGTCCCATTACTCGCCCGAGCGGTGGCGCGGGACCGCGTTCGGCGCGAAGTTCGTCCTGGCCCTGGGCGTGAGCGCGCTGGGCGTGCCGCTGGTGGCGTTCATCCACCGCACCACCGGCGCGTTCACCTGGTACTTCGTGCTGCTGGCCGCGTTCGCCGCGGTCGTCGCCGGCGGGGCGATGCTCCTGCCGCAGGACCGGCCGGCCGGGGCGCCGGCGCCGCGGCCGGGTCCTTTCGCTTGACACCCGGCCTACCCCCCGGAAGATTCCCCCGGACCATGCGCGCCGCGCTCGCCGCCGCCCTCGCGCTCCTCGTGCTCCTCGGGGCGGCCGCTCCGCACGTGCACGCCGGGCCCCGCGGCGACCACGACTGCCTGGCCTGCACGGCCCGCGGCGCCGAGGAGGCCCGGGCCCAGGCGCCCGATCTCCGCCCGGCCGCCCGCCCCGAGGGGCCGGCGCCGCGCCGGCCGGGGCTCGCGCCGGTGACGGGTGCGCCGCTCGGTGCCGTGCCGGGCCAGTCGCCACCCGCCTCGTCGTGAAGCCGGGTCGCGGCCGCCGTCGCCGGGCGGCCGGTGCCGTCCCACCCCGTCGGCGCGCCTGGCGCGCCGGAGGTCTTCACGATGCGTCGTTTCGCCGCCGCGGCCACCGCCGTGGCTCTCGTCCTCCTGCCCGCCGGATCCGGCGCGCAGGAGCCGGATCCGTCCGCGTCGCCGCCGCAGGCGGGCGCGGGTCCGTTCGCCCGGCTCCTCCTCCTCCCCGATCTCTCCGCGGTCGGCAGCTTCGCGCTCGCCTGGAACGGCTGGGACGTGGGCGCCCTCTCGCCGCGGGACGGACCGTACGCTCCCTCGCCGGACGAGCCGGCCTTCCTCTTCGAGGAGGTGGAGCTGGCCATCCAGGCGGCCGTCGACCCCTACGCGCGGGCCGACCTGTTCGTCGCGCTCGGGCCGGACGGCGCCGCGGTGGAGGAGGCCTTCCTCACCACGCTCGGGCTCCCCGCCGGCCTGCAGCTCCGGGCCGGCAGGATCCGGAGCCCGTTCGGGCGGGCGAACCCGCTCCACCCGCACGCCCGGGACTTCCTGGACGCGCCGCTCGCGACGGAGCGCCTGCTGGCCCCGGAGGCGCTGGTCGGCACCGGCCTCTCCCTGGGCTGGCTCGCGCCGCTGCCGTGGTACGCGGAGCTGGTCGTGGCCGGGCAGTCGGCCGCGGTCGAGGAGGACGGCCCGGAGGCGCTCCTCGGGGTCGCCCGCCTGTCCCAGTACTTCTCGCTCGGCGACGCCGCCACGCTCGGCGTCGGCCTCTCGGGCGGGCTCCGCGACGAGGGGACCGGCCGGCACCGCGACCTCTTCGGCGCGGACGCCTACCTCCGGATCCGGCCGCCTGTCGGGCGCTCGTACCTCGCGCTCACCGGGGAGGCCGTCGGCCGCCGCCTCCGCGGACCCGGCGGCGGCGACGCGGAGTGGGGCGGGTACGCGCAGGCCTTCTGGCGTGCCGGCCCGCGCTTCGGCCTCGGCGCGCGCTGGGACACCGCGCCGACGTCGCCGGAGGGCACGGCCCGGCCGGGCCGCGAGCACCGCTGGTCGGCGCTGGCG
>DATIUR010000465.1:0-1595 GCA_035466675.1 Anaeromyxobacteraceae bacterium
CTCCTGGAGAGGCTCCTGCCCGGCCGGCGCCGGAAGCCCTTCGCGGCCTGGCAGATCGAGCTCACCACGCGCTGCCAGCTCGAGTGCAGCATGTGCATCCGGCACGGCCGCGACTGGCGGAACGGCGACATGCGCCTCGACGACTTCGCGAAGCTCGCGCCGTACCTGCGGCAGGTCGAGACGGTCGTCCTCCAGGGCTGGGGCGAGCCGCTCCTCCACCGGAACCTGGTGGACGCGGTCCGCCTGGCCAAGGGCGGGGGTGGGAGCGGCCCGCCCGGCACGCCACCGTCGGTCGGCTTCGTGACGAGCGGAAAGGGCATGGACCGGGCCTACGCCGCGGAGCTGGTCGACGCCGGGCTGGACTTCCTCGGCTTCTCGCTGGCGGGCGCCACCGCGGAGACGCACGGCGCCATCCGGGTCCACTCCGACTTCGGGGAGGTCGTGGACGCGGCGGAGCACGTCCGGGCGCTCCGGCGGGAGCGGGGGCTGGAGCGGCCCCGCACCCACGTCGCCTTCCTCATGATGAAGCAGAACATCCACGAGGTCCCCGACCTGCCGGAGCTGGCGCGCCGGATGGGCGTCGAGGCGGTGGTGCTGACGAGCCTCGTCGACGTGGTGGACGAGTGGCAGGATGGGCAGAGGGTCTTCGGGTGCGACGGCGCGGAGGAGCACGAGGAGGTGCTTCGGGAGGCCGAGCGCAGGGCGCGCGAGCGGAAGGTCGCCCTGACCAGGCCCGCGCTCTCGCCCACGCTCACCCCGGTGTGCGCCGAGGATCCCCTGAGGAACCTCTTCGTCGGGTTCCAGGGCGACGTCTCGCCGTGCGTCTACCTGGGGCCCCCGGTCGCGTCCGACACCTTCCCGAGGCGGTTCTGCGGCCGCGAGGTGGAGGCGCGGCGGATCTGCTTCGGGAACCTCTTCCGGGAGCCGCTGGAGGCCATCTGGGCGCGCCCGGAGTACGTGGCCTTCCGGGAGCGGTTCGCCCGGAGGGCCCGCCGCCACCGGCTCCTCTCGGCCGTCGGGGCGGCCTCGCGCCCCGGAGGCGGGGTCTCCCGGGCCGAGCTCCCCGAGCCGCCGGAGCCCTGCCGCACCTGCCACAAGATGCTCGGGGTCTGACGTGCGGAGCGCCGCGCCCGGCGGCTCGGTGAGGGTCCCTGGTCCCTACTTGATGGGCGGCGGGGCGAAGAGGACGCCGCCGAAGATGAGCCAGGCGAGCAGGAGCGTCCAGAAGATGTTGAAGACCTGCCCGATCAGGAACGCGCCGGCGGGCCTGCCGCCCTCCATCTTCGCCAGGTCGCTGAACCTCGTCTCCAGGCCGATGCTGGTGAAGGCGAGGGCGAACCACCAGGTCCGGAGGCCGGTGAGCGCACCCTTGGTGGCCTCGACCTTCTCGGCGCCGACGACGAAGGAGAAGAGGAGGGAGGCCACCACGAACCCGAGGACGAACTTCGGGAAGCGGTGCCAGATCTCCGCGGCGGCGGGCCTCTCCCGTCCGGCGGCGCCCGATCGCATGGCCCACACCACCGAGAGGATGAACGCCGCCACGCCGATGAGGACGTTCTGGGACATCTTCACGATGACGCCCGTCTTCATGGCCG
>DATIUR010000466.1:0-15431 GCA_035466675.1 Anaeromyxobacteraceae bacterium
GCCGCGCCCTCCCGGGCGCGGCGGCGCCCGCGTCCGTGGCTGCGCGTCGTCCCCGTCGAGCTCGATGTGGGGCTCCCCCGGGAGAGCGCCCGGGTGGCGCCGGACGAGGGGCGCGCGGGCGGCCGGGCGGGGAGACTCCACCGCGCGCGGGGGCAGCCCGAACAGCTCGGGCGGCAGGTCGCCCAGGAACCGGGACGGCTCGGTCTGGCGCCAGGAGGGGCCGCCCTCGCCGAACCCCATCCGCCGGCGCGCCAGCGAGAGGACGAGCCGCCGCCGCGCCCGCGTCATCCCGACGTAGCAGAGCCGCCGCTCCTCGTCCTCGGCCGCCTCCCGCTCCCCGGGCGACTGGTCCGCCCAGGGGCGCTCGTACGGCAGCGTGCCGTCCTCCAGGCCGGCCAGGATCACCACGTCGAACTCGAGCCCCTTGGCGGCGTGCAGGGTCATGAGCGCCACCCGCCCCTCCGGCGTCTCCGCGTCCGCCTCCCCGAGGAGCGCGATCTGCTCGAGGAACCTCGCCAGCGGCGGCGGTCGCGGCTCCTCCGGGTCGCGCGGCGGGGGCTCGCCCACCAGGGACTCGTCGAACTCCCGCGCGGCCGCGACCAGCTCGGCCAGGTTCTCCGCCCGCTCGGCCGCCTCGTCGGTGCGCTCCTCCTCCAGCCGGGCGAGGAGCCCGCTCCGGCGCAGGGCCTCCTGCACCGCCGCGCCGGCGTCCAGGGCGGGCACCTCGGCGGCGAGTCCCGAGAGGAGCCCGTGCAGCTCGCCCAGGGAGCGGCGCGCCGCCGGCTTCAGGTCCGCGATCGACTCTCGCTCCGCCGCGGCCTCGAAGAGCGAGATGCCGCGCGCCCGGGCGTGTGCCCGCAGGCGCTCCACCGTCCTCTCCCCGATCCCTCGGGGCGGACGGTTCACGACGCGCTCGAGGTCCAGGTCCGAGCGGGGCGACAGGGCCAGGCGGAGGTACGCGGCCGCGTCCCGGACCTCGGCGCGCTCGTAGAAGCTCGTCCCCCGGACGATCACGTAGGGGATGCGGGCGGCCCGCAGCGCCGCCTCGACCGGCCGCGACTGGGCGTTGGTGCGGTAGAGGATGGCGATCTCCTCGCCGGCCGTGCCGCGGGCCCGCTCCTCGGCCACCGTCCGGGCGATCCGCTCCGCCTCGTCGTGCTCGTCCTGGCCGACGACCAGGGCGAGCGGCGCGCCCGGAGCGCGCTCGGTCCACAGGCGCTTCGGCCGGCGCCGGCGGGCCCGGGAGATGACCGCGTGCGCCGCGTCCAGGATGTTCGGCGTCGAGCGGTAGTTCTGCTCGAGCTTCACCACGCGCGTGCCGGGGAAGTGCCGGTCGAAGTCGAGGATGTTGGCGACGTCGGCGCCGCGCCAGCGGTAGATGGCCTGGTCGTCGTCGCCGACCACGCAGACGTTCCGGCGCGGCCCGCAGAGGAGCTGGAGCAGCCGGAACTGGACCGGGTTCGTGTCCTGGAACTCGTCCACCAGCACGTGGCGGAACCGGACCGACCAGCGGCCCCGGACCCGCTCGTCCGACTCGAGCAGGCGCACCGGCCGCACGAGCAGGTCGCCGAAGTCCACCGCGCCCGCCCGGGCCAGGGCGGCCTGGTACCTCGCGTAGACCTCGCGCGCCAGCTGCCCCTCGACGTCGTAGGCGCCGGGGGCCGCCTCCTCCGGCAGGACGGCCGCGTTCTTCCAGCGATCGATGCGGGAGAGGGCCCCGCGCGCGTCGAGCGGCTCCCCCTCCTCCGCGCCCAGCTCCGCCATCACCCGCTTCACCAGGCGGATCTGGTCGTCGTCGTCGTAGATGGCGAAGGAGGGGGGAAGGCCCGCCGCCGCCGCCTCGCGCCGGAGGAACCGGGCGCCGAAGGCGTGGAACGTCTGCACCCACAGCTCCTCCGCCTCCGGGCCGAGCAGGGCCCTGAGCCGGTCCCGCATCTCGCCGGCCGCCTTGTTGGTGAAGGTGACCGCCAGCACCTGCCAGGGCAGCACGCCCTCGGCGCGCACCAGGTGGGCGATGCGGTGCACGATGACGCGGGTCTTCCCGCTCCCCGCCCCGGCCAGGACGAGCAGCGGCCCCTCGCCGTGCCGGACGGCTTCGCGCTGGGCGTCGTTCAGCTCTTCGAGCAGCCGCTCCATGGGAGGGTGCGGAACATAACCGAAATCGGCGCCGCGGCGGCGGAGGTGGGAGCGCGCCTTCCTGGCCCGCCGCCGGCCGGGGGATTATGAACCTTCGACATTCGCCTCGAAGACCCCATGCCCAGCCTTCGCCGCGCCCCGCTCGCCGCCACCCTGCTCGCCGCCCTCCTCGCCTGCGGCGAGGACGCGGAAGGAGGACCGCTCATGCGGCCCGGCGAGGACTGCCTCGGCTGCCACGGCAACTTCACGCTGGCCGGAACCGTCTATGCGGCGGCGACCGCGGCAGCCGACCAGGGCGTCGCGGGCATCGACGTCGCGGTCGTGCCGTCGAGCGGCCCGTCCTTCGCGCTCACCTCCAACGCGGCGGGGAACTTCTACACCACCCGGACGGACTTCGCGTTCCCGGTGACGGTCTCGGTCACGGACGGCCTGACCACCCTCGCCATGCCGATGGCCGCCGACGGAGGGGGCTGCAACGGCTGCCACGGGGCCGGGAGCCGGATCTTCCTCCCCTAGACGCGACCGATCGCGATCCTGAAACACTCGGCGGGAGGGCCCTGCCCGATGTCCCCTCGCTCGCCGCGTCTCGCCGGCGAGCCATCCTCCGGCAACCGTCTCCGGCGCGGCGCGGACGAGCCCGGGCCCGCGCGCTTGCTCGCCGGGGCGCGGACCGTCGCCATCGAAGCCGGAACCGTCTCCCCGCGCCCGGAACCCCTGCGGCAACGCAAACCAGCCGGGCGCGTCCGGCTGGAAGGCTGCGGCTGGACATGCGTTGCACCGCAGCTGCCAGGGAACCGGCAGGCCCTCGCCGACGGCTCGCTGCGCGGCGCGGCCCCGGGTCTCGCCGCGCCGGGGAGCGGAGCGTGCTGGCAGGGCGTCGACGCCGGCGGGAGCGGACGGGAGCGGCGGCCGTACCTTGTCGCGTGAGCCACGGAGCGCCGAGGGGAACGCCTCCCCCGCGGGGCCCGTGGACGAGAGCAGCGCTTCCGTGATCCCGAATCGAGCACCGTCGTCCAGGGCCGCTCACCGCCCGGCGTACCGCCAGGCGTACTCGCTCCGGTCCTCGCGCTCGGCGCTCCCGAGCCCGTCCTGCGTCCCCCAGACCACGCGGAGCCGCTTCGTCCAGACGAGGCGGTGGGGCACGAGGGTGGAGGGCTCCGCCACCACCAGCGCCTCCGACTCGGCCTCGACCTCTCGCACCTCGTCCGCGTCCACTCCCGCCCCGGGTCCCAGGGCGGCCACCGCCTCCGCCTCGCCCCTCGCCAGCGCGGCGGCCTCGGGAGTGGCCCGGAGCAGCAGCTCCACGCAGCGGGGCTCGGCTTCCCGGGCCGCGCACGGCACGCGCCGCCGCGCCGAGAAACGGACCTCGTGGCGGGCGCGGGAGGCCGGCAGGAAGGGTACGGCCGCCTCCGCCTGCATCGCGTAGGTCTCGCCCACCTCCAGGTCGGCGCCGATCCAGAAGCCGGCCTGCACGTTCCACAGCTCCTCGGTCTCCGAGCGCATGGCCGCGAGCGCCAGCTCGACGGCGCGCCCGGCGCGATCCGGGGGCACCTCCGCGAGATCCAGGATCTTGGAGAGCACCGGGCGCATCGCCTCGAGGCCATCGAGCCCCACGAAGCGGCCGCGGACGTCCAGGACCTCGACCACGCTCTCCGAGGCCCGCAGCGCCTGCCGGGCGAATCCCTCCGGGAAGGGGAGGTCCCCGTTCCAGCTGGTGTCGCGGGTCGAGATCCGGATCCGCGCCCCCTCGCGAACGGCCCGGGTGGAGAAGGACGCCGTGAAGACCGAGTCGGGCCTCCCCGGCTCCCGCCGGCTGCGGCGAAGCTCCACCCGCGCCTCGACCCGATCCGGCCAGGCGAACCGGAGCGCGACACCTTCCGGGCGGGGCGGGCGCTCGTCCCCGAGCCCCCCGCGGGGCGACAGGAACAGCAGGAAGGTCAGGGCGGTGAGGGTCCTCTTCATGGACGAGCGGGGCCCCGGGAGGCTACCACGCCCCCCGGCCCCACCCGAGCCCCGGCTCCCGGCGTCACGTCTCTCCCGATGCGCCGTCTACCGGTACGACGGACGTGGCGGGGGGACCGGGGCGGGGGCCCGGGCCGCCAGGGCGGCCGGGCCCCCGGCCCCTCCACGTCTCGGCGCCGGGTCACGAGGCGTGTAGGATGCGCACGTGGCCTCCGAGAAGCGGATCGACGACCTCATCGCGCGGGGGGACGTGCGCGGCGCGGCCACCGAGGCGATCCGTGCGTTCGGGCCGCGGATCCTGGGGTACCTGCACGCCATCCTGCGCGACGAGGCGGACGCCGGCGAGGCCTTCTCGATCTTCGCGGAGAGCCTGTGGCGGGGCCTGCCCAGCTTCCGCGGCGAGTGCGCCTTCCGGACCTGGGCCTACAAGCTCGCCTGGAACGCCGCGCTGCGCCTGCGGGACGACGCCTACCGGAGGCGCGGCCGGCGGCTGGGCAGCACCGAGGCCTCGCGGCTCGCCGAGGAGATCCGGACCCGGTCGGCCGTGCGCCGGGAGCGGCAGAGCGCCGCGCTGGATCGGCTGCGGGCGGGCCTCACCCCGGCGGAGCAGTCCCTGCTCGTGCTCCGCATCGACCAGAGGCTCCCCTGGGAGGACGTGGCGGCCGTCCTCTCCGCCCCGGGCGAGGCGATCGATCCCGCCATGCTCCGCAAGCGGTTCGAGCGGCTCAAGGAGCGGCTTGCCCGGCGGGCACGCGAGGAGGGGCTGGTGGAGTGACCTCGCGGAGGCGCCGTCGCCGGGCGGTCCGGCTACCTCGCCTTCTTCGCCCTCCGTGCCTTCCACGGACCGTACTCCTTCGACTTGACGAAGTCGGCGTAGGCCGGGACGTCCTCGAGGTTCGCCAGCTGGACGCCGCCGTTCCGCTCGATGGCCGTGAGCAGCTCCGCGGTCGACCGGAAGTCCTTGTCCTGCATGCTGAGCTCGATCAGCGCCCAGTACGGGGCCGGCAGCCCGGGCTCGCCCGCGATGGCCATGTGGAACCGCTGCTTGGCGCCGTCGCGATCGCCCTTCTGCAGGAGGATCGAGCCGCGCAGGAACTGCAAGTAGGGGTCCTTCACCCGGCTGTCGAGGCTGTCCACCCGGGCGAGCGCCCGGTCGTACTGCTTGCGCAGCACGTGCCCGTCGACGGACACGAGGTCCAGGGACGGGTCGTCGGGCAGGGCCTTCTCGTAGTCCTCGATGGCGCGGCGGTACTGCTTGTCGTCCCCGAGGGCCGCCGCCGCCGCGAACCGGGGGAGCAGGAACACGCGCTCCTTCTTCAGAGAGCCGGGGAGCTCGTCGTAGGCGGCGATGACGTCCCCGTACCTCTTCTCCTGCTGCGCCTGCTGCATCTTCTTCAGCACCGGGACGTTCTTCAGGAACTCCCGCTCCTTCCCCGCGAGGCGGTCGAGCAGGCTCATGTCCGCCTCGGAGGCCGCGAGCAGGTACATGCGCCGCATGGTCTGGCTGAGGGTCTCGCCGGAGATGAAGACGTAGCAGTCGACCACCCTGACCTTGCCGGAGCCGGCGCGCTGCAGGTACAGGTCGAGGTAGTTCACCCCGGAGCTGCCGAGCACGCGGAAGAGGGCCCGGCCCTCTCCCTTCTCGGGGCGGACGCGGAGGAGCCTCACCGAGCCTCCCCGCGCACGGACTCCGCCAGCTGCTTGCCCAGGCTGCGGTCGGCGCCGGACTTCCTCATCCCGGCCAGGAAGCCGGCCTTGAGCCCCTCCGGGGCGGGAACGCCCGCCGTGACGCGCTCGCCCAGCGCATCGACGTCCAGCGGGAGCGCGTCCGGCCGGCCCTCCTCCACCCCGCGCTCCACCCCCCGTGCGAACGTCTCGTACGGATCCTGGGCGCTCGGGCCCGCGGTCGAGAGCAGCAAGGAGACGGCGATCGCGATCGAGGACATTGTGGTCGGCTCCCCCCGCCGGCGGCGGTCGTGACGTCATGGTACCTCATCACGGCGGGCCACCTCGCCGGGCCCACACCGAACGGCACAGGGTCGCCCCGGCGCAGCGAGCAGCCTCTCCGCCGGTGTGCGCCCGGGTGGGCGGCCGGCGCCCTGGATCGCGGCCGCGGTTCCGTGGCTCGATGGCGTGGTGCCCGACGGAGCCGCCCTGGAGAGCGCACGAGGGGTGCTGCCGACCTGGGTGGTGTGGTTTCCCGTCCTCGCCGGCGTGACTTCGGCCGTGCTGGCCGCCTCCGCGGCCTCGCTCCTCGCGGCCTGGGCGGGGAGGCCGCTTCGCGCGCTCCCTCCCGACGCGCACTGGTCCGAGCGGGCGCGCCTGGCCTGGCCGGTGCGCCGGATCGGGTACGCGCTCTGGGTTCCCGCGACCGTGATCCCGGCGGTGCTCTTCGACGGCGGCCCGCTCTCCCTGCCGCCGTCCGGCCTCCGGTGGGTCGCGCTGGTCTGCCTCCCGCTGGCGGCGCTGGCCGCGGTCGCGCTCCGGACGGAGAGCCGGCTCGTCCCGGGCTTCTCGATCCGCGCGCGTCTCCGGAGCACGGCGACGTACGTGCTCCTCCTCTGGTCGCCGCTGCTCGCGGCGATCCTCCTTTCCCTCGCCGGCGTCCCGGAGAGCGAGGCTGGGCTCGCCGCCGCGCTCGCGATCGTCGTCGCGCTGGCCACGGGAGGCGGGCTCCACCTGGCGCGTGCCGCCGGGCTCGTCCGACCGCCTCCGGATCGCGCCCGGGCCGCGCTCGCCCGCGCGCTCGGGGACGAGGAGCTCGCGGCCGTGATGGCCCACGAGCTCGGGCACCTGGCCGAGCCGCGGCGGATCGCGCTCTTGCGAACCGCGACCGCGGCCGTCCTGCCCGCGGCCGTGGTGGCCGCCCCGGCCCTCTGGTCCCGGGGCGGCCCGGTGGCGGCGGCCGGCGCCGTGGCGGCGGCCCTCGCCTGGCTCGCCCTCTTCCGCGCCCTGTCCCGCCGGATGGAGCAGCGGGCCGACGGCGCGGCGCACGCGCACGGCCCCATCTACGCCCGCGCCCTCGAGGAGCTCCACCGGGTGAACCTCCTCCCGGCCGTCCTCGGCCGCCGATCGTCCCACCCGGACCTCTACGACCGCCTCGTCCAGGCGGGCGCCGCCCCGTCCTGGCCCAGGCCCGAGCCGCCGCCCCGAGCCCGGCGTGCCAGCCGGATGCTCGGGCTGGCGGTCCTGCTCGCGTCCGTCTTCGCCGGCACCTTCGCGTTCGCCTGGGCGAGCCGGGGCTCGCCTCGCGGGCGGATCGGCGTCCTCCTCGCGCTCGCGGTCCGCCACGACGCCGCCGACCTGGCCGAGGCCGGCGCCTGGCACGCGGCGCGGGGCGAGATCGAGGCGGCGGTCGCGCTCTGCGGCGCGGCCGAGGCGATCGAGCCGTGGAACGCCGGCCATCCGGCGACGCTCGCCCTCCTGCTCGCCCGGGCCGGACGCTGTCCCGAGGCGGTGGCGGCGCACCTCCGGGCGGCCTCGCTCGACCCGGACGCCGGCTGGGTGGAGCCGGAGGTCCTGTCCGCCGCCTGCGCTCCGAGATGACGAGGGCCCTCCGGCGGAGGCGAGCGCTCCGGCGCTCAGCGCCCGGCCGCGCTCGCCCGCACCGATTCGTCGGAACCCTCCTCCGCTCCCTCCCCGTCGTCGACGCCGCGGACGCGGACGAGGCACCTGCCGGAATCGGCCGCCACGAGCCGCACGGCCACCTCGCGGGCTCCCTTGGGGAGATCGAGGGTGATGGTGCGGCTCTTCCCGACCACGATCCCCTCGTGGCGCGACGTCCTCGAGGGCCGGCCCGTCAGCTTGAACCAGTCGACACGCCGGCCGTCCACCGCCACCTCGATGACGTACGGCGCCTCGTCGAAGTCCCCGCCCGGAACCAGGCGGGTGTCGATGCTCAGGTCGCCCGGCCCCACCCCCGACACGCGCGCGACCTGCCCGGTGGCGAGCAGGTTCCAGCGGTGCGAGCCGGCGGGGCTGGCCAGCGTGGCGGCCGGGACGCCCTCCATCTCCAGGGATTCGGTCACCCGTCCGCGGTCCCGGTAGGCGAGGTGCCGGACGCCGGCCCCGAGCCCCGCCAGGAAGAGCACGAGCGCCGCCCATCGCGCCACCCGCCGTGCGGGCCGCCGGCGCCGCGCCGCCCGGGCGATGGCGGGCCACACCTCCTTGCGCGCGCGATCGAGGTCGTACGGGAAGTCGATCTCTCCCCAGGGCAGACCGGCGATGTCGATGGCCCGGATCGGCCGCACCTTCGCGATCTCGCGCACCGCCGCGCCGAGGAAGTCCTTCCGGCGCCCCTGGGCGACGAGCTCTCCGGCCCGCTCGAAGAGGGCGGCCGCGGTCGCCTCGGTGAAGCAGAGGATCCCCACGTTCTCCCCGGCCGCGTCCGCCGCCGGCAGCTCCTTGCCCATGTCGGCGAGAAGCCCGCCCTCCACCTTGACCTTCATGTGCTCGCGTCCGTCACCGGAGGTGGAGTCGAAGGCGAGGGCGTCGCCCCCTGCGGCCAGGAGCCGATCGAGCACCCTGGGGTCGAAGAGGATGTCGCTGTTCATCACCACCAGCCCGCCCTTCACCCAGTCGCGCGCCAGCCAGAAGGAGTAGAGGCTGTTCGTCGACGAGAACTCCGGGTTGAAGAGGTACTCGGCCTTGAGCCCGACGCGCTCGCGGATCTCGTCGGCGGCGTAGCCCAGGACCATCGCCACCGGGCCGATCCCCGCCGCCGAGAGGGCGTCGAGCTGGTGCTCGACCAGCGGCCGGCGTCCGACCTCGAGGAGGCACTTGGGCAGCCCGTTGGCCTTGTCGCCGAGCCGGGACCCACGCCCCGCCGCCAGGATGATTGCCTGCATGTCAGCCCGCCTTCGCCGTCCGCCGGACCTCGAAGGCCCCGGACGTGCCGTCGTAGAGGATCCCCTCCGGCCCCACCAGGAGGACGCGGTCGAACCGGTGGAGCTTGACCGGCTCCGCCATCGACATGACGAGCGTCCTCCCCTTCGCGCGCCGCAGGATCTCGCGCGCGCGGCGGCGCCGGGCCTCGGGGCCCGAGCCGTCGAGCGGCCGATCGAGGACCAGCACCGCGGCCGGGCCGAGCAGCGCGGCGCCCAGCGCCAGGGCGCGCGCGTCATCCTCGGCCAGGTCCTCCGAGCCCAGGCGCGCCTTGAGCCGGCCGGACGACGCCTTGACGATCCGCCATGCCCCGATCCGCTTGAGCGACTTCCTCCCCGAGTAGCCGAGGAGCCACGGCCCATCGAGCCCCAGCAGGCGCCAGAGGCGGCCGCGCCGGAAGGCCGGGGGCGCGGAGAGGTACGCGACGCGCGCGGAGAACTCCTCGGAGGGCAGGCCGGCTCCGTCCCAGAGGACGCGCCCGACCGGCGCCCGACCGGCCAGCATGGCCAGGAGCCGGGAGACGTGCTCCCGCGGCTCGCCGAGCACCGCCACCCTGGACCCCGCTGCCAGCGTGATGGCCGCGCTCTCGGGCACGGGAGCGCCCTCGCCGCCCGGCGCGGGGGCCTCGACGCGCAGGGCCGTCCGGAGGGGCGAGGCGGGGCTCGGGCGCTCCGGGCTCGGCCCCGCCTCCCCGAGGAGGGCGGCGATCCGGTTCGACGCGGCCAGCACCTTGCCGGTCCGCGCGATCTGGCGCCCGACCTGCACGATGCGGCGATGGACCGTGAGCACGTAGGCGATGAAGAGGAACAGCGCGCCGGGCGCCAGGGCGTCGTTCCGCACCGCCATGGCGCCGATCCACAGCCCCGCGCCCACGGTGGCCCCGAAGACCCCGTTGACGAGGACGGACGACCGCGTGATCAGCTTCGTGGTGCGGACGTCGCCGGCGGCGCTCTTGCGATCGACCATCTCGTCGGCCTCGTCCACGTCCCCGTGCTTGAGCGCCTTGCGGAGCGACTCGGCGAAGCGCCCCTCCAGGTGGCGCTGCGCGTCGGCCACGGTCGCGACCGACGGCACGGTGACGAATCCGACCCAGATCGACAGGAGCCCCCCGGCCACGAAGACGAGCCCGAGCATGGGGTGGAGGATCAGGAAGACCAGCGCGACGCCGAGGAAGAGCAACCCGTTCTGCGACAGGTGCACGAGGATTCCCGACAGCCCCTCCTTGATGCGGGCGCTGTCCCCGACGATCCGCGCCAGCAGGTCGCCCGAGGTGGGCTCGGTCCCTCCCCGCGCGACGGCCCGGACCGCGTCCAGGCGAAGGTCGTGCACGACCCCCACCGCGAACTGCTTCATGCGAACCCGCTGCCTCATCTCGGCGAGGCCGCTCGCGATCGCCAGCACGAGGTAGGCGGCGGCGAGCCAGAGCACCGGATCCCCGAACCCCGGCAGCCAGGCCGTGAAGGTCGGCCGGTGGTGGTGCGCCCGGGCCGGGAAGACCGTCTCGACGACGCCCCGGAGCGGCCAGGGCATCGCGAGCCGGATCCCCACCACCAGGATGGCGGCGCCGAGCCCCGAGGCGAGGGTGCGGCGGCGCCTCCGGCCGTACCGCGCGAGCAGCGCGAGGACCCGCCGCGTGTCGGAAGAACGCCACATCCCGCCGTCGCTCACGCCTCCAGGACCTCGACGTCGGCCGGCAGGGCCGGCTCGATCCCGGCCGCGTGCCGGACCACGTTCGCGACCCGCCCCGCCACCGTCCCGGGCCGGTGGAAGACGTGCTCCGCCATCTTGCGCCGGAGCGGGGCCTCGCGGGCGGGATGGGCCAGCGCGTCGGCGATGGCGGCCGCCGCGTCCTCCGGCCTCTGCACGATCGTCCCGATCTTCCTCCCGTAGGTGGCGAGATCCATCGCCTCGGAGCGCTCCTCCACCCGCGCGAACAGGGTGGGGACGTCGACGAACACGATGGGCCGGTCGAGGAGGGTGTACTCGACCGCGACGGACGAGGCGTCCGTGACCAGCACGTCGGCGGCCTTGAGATACGGCACCACGTCCCAGCTCCCGACCACGCGGAACCGCTCGTTCTCGAGCGGGCGAAGGCGCTCCTGCCAGTTCACGGCTCGCTTGGGGTGATCGTGCGGTTTCACGAGGAGGTTGAAGCGCCCGGAGTCCCGGATGGCGGCGACGAGCGACTCGCCCATGGTGTCGAGGGCGTTGTCCTTGTCGCCGGTCGGCGCGAGGAGCACCAGGGGCAGCGCGGGGTCGAGCCCGTGCTCCCGGAGCAGCGCCGTCCTGTCGAAGCCCTGGGCCACGATCGCGTCCGACTTCGGGAAGCCGGTGAGGAGGAATCGCGACCCGCCCGGGCGCATGAGCCCGCGCTCCCGGTACTGCTCGGCGTGGTAGCGCCCGGGCAGGCAGAGCAGGTCGAACCGCAGGGCCTTGTCGCGCACGGCCAGGTTCTTGAACGACACGCCGTGGAAGATCTGGACGGTCTTGCGCACGGAGCGCGGGAAGAGGGCGTCGGAGAGGTGCGAGCAGACGAGCACGTCGAAGTCCATCTCCCGCGCCCGCTCGATGGGGACGACCCGCCCCTGGTCGACCCCCAACCGGTCGTAGAAGCCCTCGACCCGGTATTCGTAGAGCTTCTTCTTCTTGTCGATCTCGACGCGGAACCCGCCGGAGAGCCACACCTCGACGCGCTCGTCGGAGGCGAGCTGCTCGTACACCGGCCGGAAGCAGAGGAAGTGCACCGGCGCGTAGCCGGTGAAGAGCACCCGCTTCCTTTTCATCGCCCGCCGCCCAGCGAGGTGCGCCACTGCAGCCCCACGCCCAGGACGGCCTCCTTGTACCCCGCCTCGTCCGGGGTCAGGTCCGTCTCGGGGCGGTTCGAGCGGTCGAGCGTGAACCCCCCGAACGCCTCGAAGTACAGGCCGGCGGCGATCTTGCGCGTCAAGTTCAGCTCGGCCCGGTAGAGCATGTCGGACCGGTCGAAGTGGACGACGTCCTCCGGCACGTCGCTCGTGAAGGTGCGGTTCCGGATCTCCAGCTCGGCGTCGACGTCCCACCGGGCCGCGGGGGCGAAGTGGGCGTGCGCCAGGACGAGCACCCGCCGGAAGGACCGGTCCACCACGATGCCGCCCGGGTAGGTGAGGGTCTGCTCGACCTCGCCGGGGGAGCCGGACACGCCGAAGCCGGCGCCGAACTCGATCTTGGACTTGTGGCCGACGTCGAGGGCTATCGCGACTCGCCCCTCGTTCAGGACGGAGTCCCGGTTCTTGAAGGGATCCTCGAACTCGCTCCGCTCGTGGGCGAACTCGAACCAGCTCGAGACCGCGCGCGTCCACTCGCGATCGTAGCGCGCGGCGACGTCGATCTCGCGGACGTACCCGTGCTCGAACGGGAAGGAGAGGTCGGGCGAGAAGGGGACGTGGTAGTTCTTCTTGAAGCGGCGGGGCACGACCTTCACGTCCAGATCGAGCTTGTCGTGCTTCGTGAGGTCCGTCTCCACCGTCGCCGCCAGTCTCGGGTAGTTGGCGATCCCGTTCTGCAGGTGAAGGGTGTAGTCGGCCCCGAGCCCGAAGACCGCGTCGCGCTTCTTCCCGATGGGGACGTCGATGAACAGCCGGGCGCCGGGGCGGAGGACCAGGTCCCCGAGCGAGTCGATGCCGTCGAAGCGCTCACCCGGACCGAGGTTGCCGTCGAAGTTGTTCAGGTGGCGGTCCTTGATGCGGAAGAGATTCGACGTATAGTAAACTTCCACCGGCGTCCGGATCTTGAGGCGCGTTCCCCGTTCCTTCTGCGCAGCGGCCGGCTCGGCCGGCTGGCCGGAAGCGGGCGGTGCCGCCTGTGCGTCGGTCCGGCTGGCACCCCGGGCCGGGAGCGCGAGGGCGAGCATCGCCGCCGCCGTGCAGAGCTTCGAGAATCGGGGGAACATGCAACGACCTCCTCGGTGTCTACGCTTCGTCGAGAGATGGCGCGAGGCGGACTCGCCCGCCTCCGACGCCGACGTGCCGCCAGGGCCCGAATGTATGTCGGGCGCAGCGACAGCGGTCAACTTGTGAGACCCGCCGCGAGGCCCTCCGGCCACACCCCCTCGCCCGGGGGAAGCGCCCGCGTGTGGGCGGCGCGCCCTGCCGCCCGCACACTCGGTCCGGGACGTCCGGCGCCGCGGATGCCCGTCGCCGCGACGCCGAACGCCACCGGGAGGCCGCCGGAGCCGGTCGCGGCTGCGTCCGCGCCCGCCCGAGGTGTAGATTCCCGCCCGTGCCCGCCCCGGTCCGGATCGTCCCGCTCGGAGGGCTCGGCGAGATCGGGATGAACTGCCTGGCCGTCGAGTGCGACGGTCGGATCGCGCTGGTGGACTGCGGCGTCCTCTTCCCGAACGAGCCCATCGGCGTGGACGTGATCCTTCCGGACCTCGCCTGGATCCGGCAGCGGCGGGAGCGGGTGGGGGCCGTCTTCCTCACGCACGGGCACGAGGACCACGTGGGGGCGCTCCCGGACCTCCTGCGGGAGCTGAAGGTCCCGGTCTACGGCACCCGCTTCACCCTGGCCCAGCTCCGCCCCCGGCTCGACGAGGCCGGCGTCGCCGCGGACCTGCGCGAGGTCGCCCCCGGCGACGTGCGCGGCGCCGGCGAGGCCTCGCCCCTCACGGCCGAGTGGTTCGCCGTGACCCACTCCATCCCGGACGCCTGCGGCCTCGCCCTGCGAACGCCCCAGGGGACGCTGCTCCACTCGGGCGACTTCAAGATCGACCCCGCCCCGGTGGCGGGGCCTCCCATGGACCTCGAGCGCATCGCCGCCATCGGGCGGGAGGGCGTGCGCCTGCTCCTCTCCGACTCGACCAACGCGGAGCGGGCCGGAACCTCGCTCTCGGAGTCGGCGGTGGGGGCCGCGCTCGAGGAGGCCTTCGAGGGCGCCCGCGGGCGGGTGCTGGTGGCCTGCTTCGCCTCGAACGTCCACCGCATCCAGCAGGTGGTGAACGCGGCCCGCGCCTTCGGGCGCCGGCTCGCGCTCCTGGGCCGGTCGATGGAGTCCACCTTCGCCGTGGCTCGCTCCCTCGGCTACCTCGACGTCCCCGCCTGGATGCCGGTCGGCTTCCCCGAGGCGCGCGAGCTCCCCCCGCGCGAGCTGGCCGTCCTCACCACCGGGACGCAGGGCGAGCCCAGGAGCGCGCTCTCGCGCCTCGCCCGCGGCGAGCACCCCGACCTCGCGGTCGAGCCCGGGGACCTGGTCGTCCTCTCCTCCCGCTTCATCCCGGGGAACGAGGTGGCGGTGGGGAACGTGGCGAACGAGCTGTGCCGGCGCGGGGCCCAGGTCGCCTACGAGGGGCTCCGGCCGCTCCACGTCTCCGGCCACGCCCAGGAGGCCGAGCAGCGGCGGCTCATCGCCCTGGTCCGCCCGGAGCGCTTCGTGCCCATCCACGGGGAGTACCGCCACCTGGCGCGGCACGCGGCCCACGCCGCGGCCGAGGGGATCCCGGCGGACCGCCGCCACGTCCTGACCGACGGCGAGGTGCTGGAGATCGACGACGCCGGCGCCCGCGTGCTCACGGAGAGGGTCCCCACCGGGCGCGTCTACACCGACCGGGAGGGCCTGGCCGCGGCCGACGTGGGCGCCCTGGTGGTGCGGGACCGGCGCCTCCTCGCCGAGGCGGGCCTGCTCATCGCCGTGCTGGCGGTGGACCGCGGCACGGGCGCGGTGGTTCGCGGCCCGGACCTGTTCGCCCGGGGCGTGGCCGGCTTCGAGGGGTCGGAGCCGGCCATCCGCGGCGAGGCGCTCCGTGCCCTGGAGGAGATGAGCCCGGCCGCGCGGGCCGACGCGTCCGAGGTGCAGGAGGCGGTCCGCACCGCCATCCGCCGCTGGTTCCGCCGGGAGGTGGGGAGGCGCCCCACCGTGCTGCCGGTGGTCCTGGAGCTGTGAACCGAGAGGAGGGAGGGACGATGCCGAGCTTCGACGTGGTCTCCGAGCTGAACCTCATGGAGGTCGAGAACGCCTTCAACCAGGCGCGCAAGGAGATCCTGCAGCGGTTCGACTTCAAGGGGACCGGGACCGACCTCGAGCGGGAGAAGGACGGGGGCATCGTGGTGCGCGCCGGCTCCGAGGGCCGCGCCCAGGCGGCGCTCCAGGTCCTGATGGAGAAGCTCGCCAAGCGCGGCGTGCCGCTCGAGGGGCTCGACCCCCAGAAGATCGAGCCCGCGGGGGGAGGAGCCGTGCGCCAGCTGGTGAAGCTCCGCCGCGGCCTCGCCCAGGAGGACGCCCGCCGGATCGTGGCGCTCCTCAAGGAGGGCGGCATCAAGGTGCAGTCCGCCATCCAGGGGCAGGCGGTCCGCGTCACCGGCAAGAAGAAGGACGACCTGCAGGCCTGCATCCAGCGGATCCGCGCGGCCGGCCTGGGCATCCCCCTCCAGTTCCAGAACTTCCGGGAGTGAAGGACGGGCCGCTCGCCGCGGCCC
>DATIUR010000467.1:0-8865 GCA_035466675.1 Anaeromyxobacteraceae bacterium
GGGAAGGCAGGAGCGCGGGGCTCCCGGACGGCATCATCCCGCCAGTCTGTCGCGGGGATCTGGTGGACCTGACCGGGTTCGAACCGGTGACCTCCTGAATGCCATTCAGGCGCGCTCCCAGCTGCGCCACGGGCCCTTAGCTGTCCGTCACTTCCGGCTCGGGTGCTCTCCCTCGAGCGCGGCGATCTCTCCGTCCTCCGCCTCCAGCCTCTCCTCCAGCTTCCGGACCTCCTCCACGTCCCGGGACAGCTCGTCCGGCACCGCCGCCTGCCCCGCCCGGACCAGCGCCCGGTACTTCTCCCCGAGGTCGCGCAGGGCCTTGTCGAGCGCCCGCTGCGTCGCGGCCCGGTCCAGCTTCCGCTTCCCGATCTGCGATCGGTGGACGACCCGATCCCTGAGCGACTCCAGGAGGTTCTTCGGCTGCAATCTCGAGCCCCTGGGCGGCGAGAGCGCCCCGGGGAGCGCGTTGATTAACGCGCCCGGGGCTCGGGCGTCAAGGCGGAAGTCCCGCGCCGCGGGCCGCCCTGGCCCCGTGAGAGCCCGGCCCGCGCCCGGGCGGTGGGCGCACACCCCGCGGCGCCGCCCCGGCGCACGCCGAGCCGAAAACGGGCGGACTTCCGGGCCGTTGGGCGAGCGCGCGGGCCACGCGCCACGGCACCGTCGTTGCTATCCTTCGGGCCGAGAGGTCGCCCATGCGCCCATCGCTCCTCGCCCTGGTTGCCGCGCTCGCCCTTCCCGCCGCCGCGCTCGCGGAGGACCCGAGGGTGGAACCCCGCGCGAATCCCTCCCGGCAGCTCACCCGCCCCGCCGCGGCCCCGAGGGCGGTTCCCGCCCCGCCGCGCGGACAGGGCCCGTACACCGCCGTGCCCGCGCCGCGCCGCGGGACCGTGGTCGGGCCGGGCGGCTACGTGATCGCGCCCGTCCCGTTCTGGTGGGGATGGAACTGGGGGTACGGCTACTACCCGCTCTTCCCGCGCCCGTACTACCAGCCGTACGGCGGGATGCCGCCCCCGCAGGCGCCGCCCGTGTCGCTCGTGGTCGCGGCCGCCGCGGCCAGCTCGGGCGAGGGCGTGGCGGCCGGCGTCTCGGTCACCATGGACGGCCGCCTGGCCGGGATGCACGCGAGCTTCGACGGCTTCGAGCCGACCCTCTCCGGCGCCGGCTCCGCCTCCTCCGCCCTCACCCGCGCCCGGGTGGCCGCCACCTTCTCCGTGCTCTCGGCCGACGCCTTCCGCGTGCGCCTCGAGGCCGGCGGATCGGCGCTCTCGATCCCGTCGGAGGGAGCCTACGCCGGCGCCCCCTACGCCGGCAGGACGTCCTTCGGGCCGGACGTGGGCGTCTCGGGCCAGCTGGGCCTGGTCGGGCCCGTCGGCGTCGAGGCGCACGCGCGCTTCACCCTCTACCCCGTGCCGGTGACGGACGTCCGCTCCGCGCTCGCGCTGCGTGCGGGCCCGGTGGCCGTCACGGCCGGTTGGCGCGCGATCCAGGTCTCCGGCGACGGGACGGACGGGCCGGACGCCTGGTTCGGCGGTCCCGAGATGGGCGTCCAGGCGCGCTTCTGAGGGCCCTCCGGGCGCCTCCCGGACCGGCCGGGCGCGGCCCCGCGCCTACTTCTTCGCGCCCTTGGCCGCCGCCTTCTTCGTCTTCTGGCGCCGCTTCCACCGCTGGCGCCGCCGCGACTTCATCCGGGTGTGCTTGCTCTTCGAGTTGGCCATCGATCCTCCTTGACGCGCCTCTTCGCCGGGCCGCCATCTACCACGGGCGCGCCGCCCGGGTCGAGGGCCGCGCCTCCCTTTCACGGCGTCCGGGGCGGCTCGCGCGCCGCGCCGTGCCAGCGGCCCACCAGCTCCTTCACGTCGTCGAGCGGCAGGGCCGGCACCACGTTCCCGTTCGCCCCCGCGGCGTCGTGCGCCATGCAGAGGGAGTTCAGGATGGCCTCCTCGGTCGCCTCGATGACCGCCTCGTAGAGCGGGTCGAGCCGCTGGTCGAGCAGGATCTTCACCCGGTAGACCATCTTGCGCGACTCTCGCGGGACCTTGTTGGCGGTGGAGAAGGCCAGCACGATCTCTCCCGAGCCGTGCGCGGCGGTGGAGCCCACCCGGCCGATGCCGAGGGCCGCGCGCTTGGCCAGGCGGTTGAGCTGGTGGGTGATGAGAGGCGCGTCGGTGGCGATCACGGCGATGATGGAGCCGTAGTCCTGCCTGCGGCGCGGCAGCTCGCGGTAGCGCACCTCCAGCACCTCGCCCACCGGCAGGCCGCCCACCCGGAGCTGGCGGCGCACGCCGAAGTTGGACATGACCAGCACGCCCACGGTGTACCCGCCCATCGATTCGGGCAGCTTGCGGCTGGACGTGCCGATCCCCGCCTTGAAGTCGCAGGTGATCATCCCGGTGCCGCCGCCCACGTTCCCCTCCGGCACGGGGCCGTCGGCGGCCGTGGCCAGGGCCTCGTAGACGTGCTCCTCCTTGACGTGGCGGCCGGCGATGTCGTTCAGCCAGGAGTCGTCGCACTCGCCCACCACCGGGATGATCACGTCGTGCTGGGCGCCGATCCCGGGGTGGCGCTCCACCATCCACTTCACCGCGGCGTCCGAGACCGCCCCCACCGACAGGGTGTTGGTGAGGAAGATGGGCGTCTCGAGCAGCCCCCACTCCAGCACCTGGGTGAGCCCGGACACCTCGCCGGCGCCGTTCAGGATGAAGCCGCCGCCCACCACCCGCTCGACGAAGACCTTCCCCTCGTTGGGGAGGACGGCGGTGACGCCGGTGCGGACCGGCCCCTTGCCCACCTTGAGCGGACCGGCCGGGCCGCGCACCACCGTGGAGTGGCCGACCTTCACGCCGGCCACGTCGGTGATGGCGTTCCACCGGCCCGGCTTGAAGCGGCCGAGCGGGATGCCCAGATCGCGCGCGCGCACGCGGGCCCTGGGAGGGGGAGGGGCGTCCGCCATGCCCCTCACATAGACCAGCGGCGGGCCGGCCGGGAAGGAGAAAGGCGGCCCCGGGGCCCGGCGGGCGGCCGGCGCCCCGCCGCGGCCGTGGTAGGCTTCCGCGCCTGCCATGCGCGAGCACGTGCTCCTCGTGAACCCGAACCGGGTTCGCCCGCCCGTCGCCCCCATCGCCGTCGAGTACCTGGCGGCGGCCCTCGAGCGGCAGGGCGTGGCCGTCCGCGTCCTCGACCTGGCCTTCAGCCGCTCCGTCGAGGACGCCGTCCGGGCAGCCCTCCGGGAGCGGCCCGCCCTGGTGGGACTCTCGCTCCGGAACCTGGACGACGCCTCCGCCGCCTCGCGCGTCTCGTTCCTGCCCGGCCACCGCGAGGTGGCGGCCGCCGTCCGCCGCCACACCGACGCGCCCCTCGTCCTGGGCGGCGTCGGCTTCTCCATCGCGCCGGCCGCCGCCCTCCGGGCCCTGGGCGCGGACCTCGGCATGCGCGGCGAGGGCGAAGAGGCGCTGGCGATGCTGGCGCGCGGCGACGCGCCCGCGTCCATCCCCGGGCTCGTCTGGCGCGACGGGGAAAGCCTGCGCGAGAACCCGCCGCGGCCGATCGATCTCTCCTCGCTGGCGGCGCCCCGGCGGAGCTTCGTCGACAACCCCCGCTACCTGCGCGAGGGCGCCCAGGTGGGCTTCGAGACTTCGCGGGGCTGCCCCATGCC
This sequence comes from Anaeromyxobacteraceae bacterium, assembly GCA_035466675.1. Lineage (GTDB taxonomy): Bacteria > Myxococcota > Myxococcia > Myxococcales > Anaeromyxobacteraceae > Anaeromyxobacter. The sequence continues at coordinate 3,653 of DATIUR010000467.1, forward strand.
GTGCCGCTACTGCGCCGACCCGCCGGCCCGGGGGCGGGCGCTGCGGCGCCGCGCCCCGGAGTCCGTGGCGGACGAGGTCTCGGATCTGCACGCGCGCGGGGTCGACGTCCTCCACACCTGCGACAGCGAGTTCGGGCTCGACCCGGCGCACGGCGAGGCGGTCGCCTCCGCCCTCGCCGCCCGGGGGCTCGGGGAGCGGGTGCGCTGGTACGCCTACTGCACGCCCTCCGGCTTCACCGCCGGGCTGGCCTCGGCCATGCGGGCCGCCGGCTGCGTGGGCGTCAACTTCGGCATCGACCACGTCGACGACGGGATGCTCGCCCGGCTGGGCCGCACGCACCGCCTGGCGGACGTCCAGGCGGCCCGGGACGCCTGCCGCCGGGCGGGGATCGCCGTCATGTTCGACCTGCTCCTCGGCGCGCCGGGCGAGTCCCGGGGCACGATCGCCCGGGCCATCGAGATCCTGCGGCGGCTCGACCCGGACGCCGTGGGCGTCACCCTCGGCCTCAGGCTCTACCGGGGAACGCCGCTCGCGGACGAGCTGGCTCCGGCCGGGGGCCCGGCGCGGGCCGGGGTGAGCGCGGCCGACGGCGACCTCCTCGGCCCCTCGTTCTTCGTCGAGGAGGCGCTCGGGGAGGACGTCGGCCCCTGGCTCGGCGCGCTCGTCGCCGGCGACCCGCGCTTCTTCTTCCTGGCCGAGGCCGGCGCCGGCGCGGACGCCGCGAGCTACAACTACAACGACAACGGCCCGCTCGAGGCGGCCATCGCCGCGGGCGCCCGCGGGGCCTACTGGGACATCCTGCGCAGGAGCCGGACGGGCTGACGCTACCGCCCCGCCGCCCGCGATCGATCCCGCCGCCCCTCGGCCGTGGCCCGGGCCTCGCCGCGCAGCGGGACCTCGGTGCCGCCGGTGCCCGGCACGGTCCGGCCGAGCACCTGGATGGGCGGTCCCGACCCGACGGTCAGCGTGCCGGAAACGTCGGAAGAAAGGGCCAGCGACAGGTCCTCCTCGCTCAGCCGCCCGCGGCCCGACCGGAGCCGGACCTCGACGCGCCCGTTCGCCTCGGGCGAGCGGACGTCGAGGATGCAGACCTGGCCGGGCGCGAAGACCAGGACGCCGGCGCGGTCGCGCGTCGCCGCGAGCCGGCACTCGTGGCCCAGCGAGGCGAGGCGCAGGACGAGGTCGCCCGGCCCGGCCCCGGGCTCCACCCAGGCGTCCGCGCGCAGCTCCATCTCCCGGTCGAGGGCGGTGCCGGCGACCTTCAGCGTTCCCCTCACGAGGTACTTCGCGGGCGTGGAGGAGGAGGCGCTCGGCGTTCCGGCGGCGAGCGCGAGCAGGGCGAGGACGGGTCGGGCGCGGCGGAGCATGGAGGCAAGGATAGAGCGCCCGCCGGCTCGGGGGGATCCCCACGGCCCCCCTGGTCCGGTAGGCTGGGTGGCAGGCACACACGGCCTCACCATGCGCCACGAGCCGCCCCTCTACCGCCCGCCCAGCGAGGCCTGGTCGCTCATCCTCCAGGCCACGGTCGGCTGCTCGTGGAACCACTGCACCTACTGCGACATGTACCGCGCCAAGAGGTACCGGGTCCGCCCGCTCGACGAGCTCCTCGGCGAGATCGCCGAGGCCGGCCGGGCGCTGGGGAGCGACGTGGCCAAGCTCTTCGTGGCCGACGGCGACGCCCTGGCCATGGACCTCTCGCACTGGGAGCCGATCCTCCTCGCCTGCCGCGAGGCCTTCCCCCGCCTGCGCCGCGTGAGCGCGTACGCCACCGCGCTCAACGTGCTCGCCAAGACCGACGCCGAGCTCCGCCGCCTCCGCGAGCTGGGCCTGTCGCTCCTCTACGTCGGCCCGGAGACCGGCGACGACGTCACCTTCCGCCGGATCGCCAAGGGGGCGGGCTTCGCCGAGCACGCCCTGGCCGCGCGGCGCGCACGCGCCGCCGGCATGAAGCTCTCCGCCATCTTCCTGCTCGGGGCGGGCGGGACCGAGCGCAGCCGGGAGCACGCGGAGGCCTCCGCCCGCCTGGTCACCGAGATGGACCCCGGGTTCCTCTCGCTCCTCACGCTCACCGTCCTGCCGGGCACGCCCATCGCGGCGCTCGCGGCCCGGGGCGAGTTCGAGCTGCCCGGGATCGAGGGGCTCCTGGCCGAGCTCCGGACCATCGTGGCGCTCTCCGCGCCGCGCGACGCGATCTTCCGGACGAACCACGCCAGCAACCACCTGCCGCTCTCCGGCCGGCTCCCGCGCGACCGGGACCGCATCGTCGCGACGGTGGACCGGGCGCTCGCCGGCGGCGTCCCGCTTCGGCCGGAGCGGGCGCGGGGCCTGTGACGGCGACGGCCCGGTGGCCGCGGGTTGACGCCTCCCCGCGGGGCCCGTGGGCGGGCGCCGCGCTTCCGCGACCTCCCGATCAGGCGTCCCGGCGCGTCGCCGCCCACGACCCGACCAGGATGAGCGCGAACCCGCCGGCGGTGGAGGCCGTGAACGGCTCCCGGAAGAAGGCGACCCCGAGGGCCACGGCCACCGCCGGGGCGACGTAGGCGACCACCGAGGCGCGGCTGGCCCCGGCCGCGCGGATGAGGGCGAAGTACCCGGTCAGCCCGCCGGCCGAGCTCCCCACCGCCAGGCCCGCCACGGCCAGGAGCGTCCCGGGCCCGGGCATGGGCGGAACCCCCTCCCAGGCCGCCACCGGAGCCAGGAGCACCGCCCCCACGCCCGTGGCGGCCGCCACCAGCGCCATCTCGCTGACGTCGGCGAAGCGCAGCTTCACGAGGAGCGAGCCGGCCGCGTAGCAGGCGGCCGCCACCACCACCAGGCCGGCCGCGGCGAGCTGGCCCGGGCCCTCCTGCGTCTCGAGGCCCATCAGCATGGCCACGCCGGCGAAGCCCGCCGCGAGGCCGGCCAGGCGCAGCCCGCGCACCCGCTCCGACGGATCGAACCACGGCGCCAGGAGCGCCAGGAAGAGCGGCGCGGAGGCGACGAGCAGCGCCGCCAGCGAGGACGGGATGGCGCGCTGCCCGGCGGTGATGAGCAGGAAGGGGGCCACCATCTCGACCACCGCCAGCGCCACCACCCAGGGGGCGCCGGCGCGCAGGGCCCGCAGCCGACCCCCGCCCAGCGCCAGGGGCAAGAGGAGCGCCGCCGCCAGCGCCAGCCGCAGGAACACGAGCCAGGCGGGCGAGAGGTCGGCCACGGCGATGCGGATGAGCAGGAACGGGGTTCCCCACAGGAAGGAGACGAGCCCGAAGAGGAACCACGCCCGCGCCGTCATCGCCGCCTCCGAGGAAGAGGCGCCCCGTTCCGGCACTAGCTTCCCGCCGGCTCCCCGCGGGCGGCCGCCGGGGCGCTCCCGGCCGCCGCGGCGGATCCGTGGACGGGGGCCGCGGGTCCGGGCGACTGCCCGGCCGCCGTCTCTCCGGCCGGCCCGTTGGCCGGCCCGTTCGAACCCGGGGCGGCGGCCGCCGGCGCCGACGACCGCTCGCGCCGCCGCTCCCGCTCGCGCTCCTGGTACCGCCGGATGGCGAAGGAGAGGATCTCGCCGATGAGGGCCCGGTAGTCGATGCCGGCCGCCTGCGCGATGAGGACCAGGTCCGACCAGCCGGGCGACAGGCCGGGCAGCGGGTTCGACTCGATGAAGTAGACCCTGCCCTCCGGCGTCATCCGGAAGTCGAGCCGCGCCACGTCGCGGCAGCCGAGCGCCGCGAAGCACTCCCGGGCGGCGCGCTCCAGGCGGTCGAGCTCGCGCGGAGCGAGCTTGGCCGGCACCTCGTACCGGATCCGGTCCGACCAGTCCTGCTTCATCTCGAAGGAGTAGACCGGGGTCGGGTCGTCGCGGTCGAGGAAGACGATCTCCATGGGGGGCAGGACCCGGGGGCGCCGCTCGCCCAGCATCCCCACCGTGAACTCGCGCCCGGCGATGTAGGCCTCGGCCAGCGCCGGCTGCCGGTACTTCCCGATGAGGTCGCGCGCCACCTCGCGCAGCTCGCCCTCGTCGCGCACGATCGACTTCTTGGTGACGCCCTTGGAGGTGCCCTCCGCCACCGGCTTCACGATGAGCGGGAAGGGGAGCTCCTTCGGGATCCGCTCCTTGCCGGTGTGGAGCACCAGGTAGTCGGGCGTGAGGATCCCGTGGGTGCGGACCATGCGCTTGGCGAGCGCCTTGTCCATCGAGACGGAGAGCGCGGCCGGGTCCGAGCCGGTGTAGGGGATGTCGAGCAGCTCGAGCAGGGCCGGCACCTGCGACTCCCGGCTCCGACCCTTGAACCCCTCGGCGATGTTGAAGACCACGTCCACCGGGGTGGAGGCGAGCTGGACGGGAAGGTCCGGCGTGGCCTCCAGGTCCACCACCTCGTGGCCGTAGCTGGCGATGGCCTCCCGGATGGCCTGGAGGGTCTTGGGGGAGTCGTACTCGGCCTCGTCGTCCAGCTCGCCGGCGGGATCCGGGGCGACCCGCTTCACGTTGAAGGTGAAGCCCACCTTGAGCCGCTCCGCCCGCCGGGGCCGGCCCCGGCGGCTGCGCTGGTCCACCGCGATGCCGAAGCGACGCACCGCGCTCTCGATCACCGACGCGATCACGGCGTCGGCGTGCAGCCCCTCGAGCGCCGCCGAGGCGTAGAGCCCCGCCCCCTGCTCGAGCGAGGGCAGCGCGTTCACCTCCAGGAAGTGGATGAGGCCGTCCTCGCCCAGCCGCAGGTCCACCCGGCCCAGGTCCCGCACGTCGAGCACCCGGTAGACCGTCTCGCAGATGCGCTGGATCCGCTCGGCCTGGGCGCGCTTCACCCGGGCCGGGGCCCGGACCTGGACCAGCCGGTCGAGCCGCGTCTTGAGCTCGTAGTCGTAGATGGCGTACCGGCGGCCGGCGCCCGCGGCCTCGTCCACCACGTACTCCACCGGCTGGAGCACCCCCTTGCGCTCCGGCACGGCCGCCTCCAGGAAGGGCACGGTCACGTCGGTGCCCACCACGTACTCCTCCACCAGCACGCCGGCCGGGTAGCGCGAGAGCGCCGACGCCACCGCCTCGTGGAGCCGCAGCGGGTCCTCCACCACCGAGTCCTGGGTGATGCCCTTCGACGACCCCTCGAAGTTGGGCTTCACGATGACCGGGGTGCGGAGCGCGTTGACCTGGAGCGCGGCCGCATCCTCCAGGTACTGCCAGCGGGGCGTGGGGACGCCGTGCTGGGAGAGCACGAGCTTGGTGAGCTGCTTGTCGAGG
>DATIUR010000468.1:0-8321 GCA_035466675.1 Anaeromyxobacteraceae bacterium
GACCGCCCGGACCTGCGCGTGAATCGCCGGCGTCCGGTAGCAGCCGGCGAGGAGCGTCGCGTACAGGTAGGTCGGGACCGCCGGGGCGAACCGGGAGAGGTAGGCGCCCATGCTGGCGAGGGTGCGGACCCGCAGGGCGAGGAACTTCCCGTCCTTGTCGAGGGCCAGCTCGGCGTGGGTGACGTGGTCGCGCCCGTGGGCGTCCGACAGGAAGGCCTCGGAGCGGGTGGCCGTCCACTTCACCGGGCGCCCGATCTTCCGGGCCGCCCACAGGACCACGAAGTCCTCGGCGTAGTGGAAGATCTTGGAGCCGAAGGCGCCGCCCACGTCGGGGGCCACCACCCGCAGCTTGTGCTCGGGAACGCCCAGGGTGAAGGCGGCCACGAGCAGCCGGATGAGGTGCGGGTTCTGGCTGCTGGTCCACAGGGTGAGGTCGCCGCTGGCGCGGTCGTATTCCCCGATGGCGGAGCGCGGCTCGATGGCGTTGGGGATGAGCCGGTTGTTCACGAGGTCGAGCGCCACCACCTTGGCGGCCCTGGCGAAGGCGGTGTCGGTGGCGGCCTTGTCGCCCAGGTGCCAGTCGAAGCAGGTGTTGTCCTTCACGCCGTCGTGCACCGCCGGCGCGCCGGGCTTCACCGCGTCGGCGACGCCGACCACGGCCGGCAGCTCCTCGTAGTCCACCTCCACGAGCGCCGCGGCCTCGCGCGCCTGGTCCCGGGTCTCGGCGATCACCACCGCCACCTGGTCGCCCACGTGGCGCACCTTGTCCTGGACCAGGGCCGGGTGGGGCGGCTCGGCCATGGGCGTGCCGTCCTTGTTGGTGATGAGCCATCCGGTGGGGAGGTTCCCGACCTTGTCGGCGGCGAGGTCCGCCCCGGTGAGGACCGCCACCACGCCGGGCGCCTTGCGGGCCGCGTCGATCTTCACGCCCTTCAGGCGGGCGTGGGCGTGGGGCGAGCGGACGAACGCGGCCCAGGTCTGGCCCGGGCGCTGGATGTCGTCCGTGTAGGTGCCGGCTCCGGTGATGAAGCGGCGATCTTCCTTGCGCCGAACGGCTGCGCCGATCCCGTCGCTGGCCATGGCTACCTCCCGGCCTTGGCCGCCGCCTGCACGGCCTTGACGATGTTGTGATAGCCGGTGCAGCGGCAGAGGTTGCCCTCCAGCCACTCCCGGATCTCCCGCTCGCCCGCCCCGGGCCGCCGCGCCACGAGGTCGGTCGCGCTCATGATCATCCCGGGCGTGCAGAAGCCGCACTGCAGGCCGTGGTGCTCCCGGAAGGCGGCCTGCATGGGATGGAGCTCGCCGTCGCGGGCCAGGCCCTCGATGGTGGTCACCTCCCGGCCCTCGGCCTCCAGCGCGAACATGGTGCAGCTCTTCACCGAGCGTCCGTCCACGTGGACGGTGCAGGCGCCGCACTGGCTCGTGTCGCAGCCCACGTGCGTGCCGGTGAGGCCGAGCCGCTCGCGCAAGAGCTCGACGAGGAGGGTGCGGGCCTCCACCTCGGCCCGGATCGGCTTGCCGTTGAGTTTCAGGGAGACGGTCGCCATGGGACGCCTCGGGGAGTGGGGTAGCCAGGAAATCTGCTCTCACCGCGGCAAAACGCCATCTCCCTCGCGTGACCGTCGTGTGCCGCAGCGCGGTAGGGCCGAGGAGTAGAGGTTGATCTGCGTCAGTGCCGGCGTTAACCTGCCGCCGTGCCTCGAACGGCGGGTCGCGGCACGAAAACGCAATATCGACGACATGTTACCAGACTCGATGCCACGGCCGTCCGGAAAAACAGGACCGCACCGGTCCACGACCAGGCTCGCCGCCGCCCTGCTGCTGCTCGCGGCCTGCGGTCGCGACGACGTCGCCCACTTCCGGGTCGCCAAGGCTCCGGCGACGCCCGTGCAGCCACCCGCCATGGCGGGCCAGGTTCCCCCGCCACCTTCGCCCGGGGGACGGGCGCTGCGATGGACGCTGCCGCCGGGGTGGACCGAGGGGCAGGGCGACGCGATGCGGGTCGCCACGCTCCGCCCGCCGGTGCCGGGGCGCGTGGACGTGTCGGTGACGGTGCTCGCCGGCACGGCCGGCGGGGAGCTCGCCAACGTGAACCGCTGGCGCGGCCAGATCGGCCTGCCCGCCCTCGACGAGCCCGCGCTCGAGAAGGCCCGCGGGCAGGTCCGGACCGGGGTGGGGCCGGTCTCGCTCTTCGACTTCACGAGCGAGGGGTCGCCGGCGAGCCGCCTGGTGGCCGGTCTCGCCTCGGTGGAGGGGAGCACCTGGTTCGTCAAGATGACCGGCGACGCCGCCGCGGTCGGCGCCGCCCGGGCCGACTTCCTCCGCCTGGTGGAGAGCCTTCGCCTTGAAGTCCCGAACTAGCGCCTGGATCTGGGACGCCGTCACGTCCCTCAAGCTCACCATCGCCTGCCTGGCGGCCCTGATGGTGCTGGTGGTGGCGAACACGCTCGCCCAGGTGGACCTGGGGACGTTCGGGGCCACCGAGCGGTTCATGCGCCCGTGGTTCGTGACCTGGGACGTGCCGGGCACCTCCCTGCGCATCCCGATCTTCCCGGGCGGAGCCCTGGTCGGCACCGTGCTGATGGTGAACCTGATCGCCGCCCAGGGGCGCCGCCTCGAGCTCTCCTGGAGGAAGGCGGGGCTCTGGATCACCCACGCCGGCCTGATCCTGCTCTTCGTGGGCGAGTTCGTCTCCGGCGCGCTCCAGGTCGAGACGCAGCTCGCGGTGGAGGAGGGCCAGACGGTGGACTTCGTCGAGGCACAGCGCGAGCTGGAGCTGGCCGTCATCGACGTCACCGACCCCGCCCACGACGACGTCTGGTCGGTCCCCGAGCGGCGCCTGGCCCGGGGAGGCACCGTGGATCTGCCGGGCGCGCCGGTGCAGGTCCGGGTGGTCCGGTACTTCCGGAACGCGGCGCTGACCATGCGCACGCCGGCCGATCCGCCCGGGCCGGTCACGGCGGGCGTCGGCGCGGCCGTGGCGGTGCGGGAGCTCCCGCCGGTGGCCCGCGACGACATGCAGAACCGCGGGGCGGCCTTCGTGGAGCCGGTGGTGGGCGGGCAGGGCCTCGGCACCTTCCTCGTCTCGAACGCGCTCGGGGCGCCCCAGGCCTTCGAGGCCGGGGGGCGCACCTGGCAGATCCTGATGCGGAACCGGCGCGAGTACCTGCCCTACAGCGTGACGCTCAAGGACTTCCGGCACGACGTCTACGCGGGCACGACCATCCCCAAGAACTTCTCGTCGCTCGTCCACCTGGTGAACCCCTCCACCGGCGAGAACCGCGACGTGCTCATCTACATGAACCAGCCGCTCCGCTACGAGGGGAAGACCTTCTACCAGTCGAGCTTCGGCAAGGACGACACCCTCTCCATCCTGCAGGTGGTGGAGAACCCGGGCTGGCTCCTGCCCTACGTCTCGACGGCGCTCGTGACGCTGGGGCTCCTCGTCCACTTCGGGATCACCCTGCGCCGGTCGCAGCGGCGGCGGCAGGTCGCCGCCGCCCCGGGCGCGCAGCCGGCGGAGGCATGACATGAACCGGACCCCGAACGCTCGCTCGATCCCCTGGATCGCCGGCGCCCTGGCCGTGGCGGGCGCGGCGGCCACGCTCCTGCCCCGCGGCGACGTCCGCGGCTTCGACGTCACCGGGTTCGGCCACGTGCCGGTGCTGGAGGGCGGCCGGGTGAAGCCGGTGGACTCGGTGGCCCGGAACGCCCTGCTCATGATCCGGGGGCAGCAGAGCTTCACGCACGAGGGCCGGACCGTCGTGGCGGACGAGTGGCTGCTCGACGTGCTCTTCCGGCCCGAGGTGGCCGACGCCCAGCCCATCTTCGTCATCAACGATCCCGACGTGCTGGGCCTCATGGGGATGCGGCAGACCTCCTACCGCTACTTCTCCTTCGCGCACCTCCAGCCGCACCTGGAGGCAATCCAGCAGCAGGCCATGGCCGCCGAGCCCATCGACACGAAGCTCCGCACCCGCTTCCAGTCGGCGGTCCTGAACCTGTTCGAGCGCCTCTACCTCTACTTCCGGCTCAAGAACACGGTGCAGCTCGAGGGCACCCCCGGGCTGGCGGCGGAGATCTCCGCGCGCGAGACCCCCGGCGCGGCGCAGCGCCAGGCCGTCATCTCGCGCCTGGCCTTCTTCCGGCCGGTGATGCCGCCGGCCGGCGGGAACCCCGAGGCCTGGCGCACGGTCGGGGAGGCGCTCATGGCCTCCCGGGCCGGCCCGGTCCCGGCCGACCTGGAGGGATGGGCGCGCGCGGGCCTGGCCTGGCGCCTGGGGGACCCGGGCAGCTTCGACCGGGCCGTCGCCGAGCTGCGCAGCGCGGCGACGGCGGCGCAGCCGGCGGCCCTGGAGCACTCGGAGCACGAGTGGCTCTTCAACCGGGCCCAGCCCTTCTACGCCGGCATGGTGATCTACGTGCTGGCGCTCCTCGTCCTCTTCGCCTCGTGGATCTGGCGGCCCGCGCTCCTCCAGCCGGTCGCCTACGGCCTGCTGGTGGGGGGCGCCATCGTCCACACCGCCGGGCTCGCCTCGCGCGTGATCCTGCAGGGGCGGCCGCCGGTGACGAACCTCTACTCCTCCGCGGTCTTCGTGGGATGGGGGGCGGTGATCCTGGGCGTGATCCTCGAGCGCATGTACCGGCGCGGGTTCGGAACGGTGGTGGCGGCCGCCGTGGGCTTCGCCACGCTCATCGTCGCCCACCACCTCACCGGCGACGGCGACACCATGGAGATGATGCGGGCGGTGCTCGACTCGAACTTCTGGCTCGGCACCCACGTCATCACCATCACCATCGGTTACAGCGGGACCTTCCTGGCCGGCGCCATCGCCATCGCCTGGGCCCTCTGGCGCCACCTGGCCCGCCGGCCCGACCCGGCCACCGGCAAGGTCCTGGCCTCCATGACCTACGGCATCGTGGCCTTCGCCCTCTTCTTCAGCTTCCTCGGGACCGTGCTGGGCGGCATCTGGGCCGACCAGTCCTGGGGCCGCTTCTGGGGCTGGGACCCGAAGGAGAACGGGGCGCTGCTCATCGTCCTGTGGAACGCCATCATCCTGCACGCCCGCTGGGGCGGCTACGCGCGCGAGCGCGGGATCATGGCCATGGCCATCTTCGGCAACGTCATCACCGCGCTCTCCTGGTTCGGCGTGAACATGCTCGGCGTCGGGCTCCACTCCTACGGCTTCATGGACAAGGCCTTCTGGGCGCTCTCCGGCTACTGCGCCTCGCAGCTCGCGCTCATGGGCCTGGCGCTCGCGCCGCGGCGGTTCTGGCAGGGCAGGGCGGGCGCCGAGGCGCCGGCGGACCGGGCGTCCGAGCCGGCGTGAGGGCGGACGCGCGCCCGGGCTGCGCGGCGCGCATGCTCCGCGGTGCCGGGCGCGCCCACGGGCCCCGCGGGGGAGGCGTTCCCCTCGGCGCTCCGCGGCTCACGCGGCAGGATCCGGTCACCGTTCCCGACCGGGTCGCCACAGGCGCCCCCGAATCGAGAGCAATGGCAGGCTCCGAGGGCACGCGCCTGGCTTCCCTCGGTTGACCAGGAGCCCCGCTCCGACGGTACGCTCCCTCTGCTAGCCGGCGTCGGTCCGACCGGTTATGGTACTGGCGCTCCACCAGGGGAACTGGGGTCATGGTCACCGCCAAGGACGTCGCCGCGCACATCCTTCGCCACGCCGGCGCCATGTCGGCGATGAAGCTGCAGAAGCTCGTCTACTACGCGCAGGCGTGGTCCCTTGCGCTCCGCGGCGCCCCCCTGTTCCGCGAACGCGTCCAGGCGTGGGCGCACGGCCCCGTTGTGTATGAGCTGTTCGAACTCCACCGGGGTCGGTACGTGGTCGTGAGCCTTCCGCCGCCGGTTCGGGAGCTCACGAGGGATGAGCGAGCGCTCGTCGATGGGGTGGTGTCGTATTACGGCACCATGACCGCGGAGGCGCTGAGCACGCTGACGCACGGAGAGAAGCCGTGGCAGGCGGCCCGTGCCGGAGTGCCCGACGGCAAGCGAGCTTCGGCCGTCATCTCGGTGGAGGCGATGCGCCTGTTCTACGCCAGCCAGCCCGTGCCGTTCGCGGCCTGAGGTGGGCGCGGGCGAGAGCGTGGCCCGCCTCTCTCACGGCGAGATCGATCGGCTCGGTGAGCGCCTTCGCGCTGACGTGCGTCCCGAGGACCTCCGGATGCTGGGCGACTACCGCGACGAGCACCTTGGGGCGCTCGCGGTGACGGTCGTCCAACTCGCGGATCTGCGGCTGAAGCTTGCGCTCACGGCGCGGCAGAAGAACGCCCAGACGATCATCGACAAGCTCCGGCTGGCGCCGAAGATGGAGCTGTCCAACATGCAGGACATCGCCGGTGCGCGGGTGATCGTGGCCGGGGGGCGCCGCGCTCAGGACGAGGCCGTGAAGGAGATCGTGGGGCGGTTCCAGCGCCACAAGGATCTGCGAGACCGGCGATCCAAGCCATCCTACGGGTACCGCGCCGTCCACGTCATCGTGAAGGCCAGCGAGTGCTGGGCGGAGGTCCAGGTGCGGACCCCGTATCAGGATCGCTGGGCGCAGACGTTCGAGCGCCTGGGCGACGACTGGGGTCGGCAGATCAGGTATGGCGAGCCACCCGACGAGCCGGAGACGACGACGCTCGTCGCGGGGGCGCCGGTCGCTCGCGCCGAGGTGGTTGCGTACATGCGCGAGCTCTCGGACATGATCGACGACGTCGAGACCGAGGAGGTCCGAGTCTTCGAAGCGATGGACGAGTCCGCGAGCGTGCAGGGATCGCTCTCCGCCACCGAACGGGAGGAGCGGCTCGCGGGGCTGTCCGCGGCGCAGCGGGATTGCCGGCAGCGGTTCCACGACATCGATGCCATGTTCGAGGCGCTACGCGACGTCGTCCCCGTGACGCCTGCGAGCTCGATGGTGATCGGCCAGGTGGCCCCTGCGGCCGGGACCGAAGTGCCACACTTTCTCGTCGCATACCGCCGCTCGACGGACGCGCTGCTGGAGGTTCGCTCCTTCACGTCGGCGCATGTGGACGACGCGGTCGCGCTGCGCGCCCGGTTCGAGCAGGAGCACCGCGGCGACCCCGATTTCGAAGCGGTTCTCCTGGCCTCCCGCTCCGAGGCGGAGCTACGGCAGACGCACGCTCGGTACTTCAAGAACCTCGGGCAGCTCGTGCGGCCGGGTGGCGATGACAGCGGGCAGGGCGGCCAGTCGTGACCCGCAGGTGGGAGATGACGCCCACGTTGTCGAGGAGTGGCGGTGTAGACCGTCGATCGCAGGGCCACCCGGCCCGCGCGCCGACGGTGTCGTCCCCGCAGCGCCGCCTCGAGAGCGTCCGCCGCCGTCTACCCCGGCTCTACGGCACGCCGAGCAACCGTTCGATCTCGTTCGTCATGGCAGTGATCGCCTTCGCGTAGGCCGCGGTGTCGCCGCGGTTCTGCCGTACTCGCTCAGCCTGCCACTGCATGAACGGCGGGATGTACCAGAGCAGGGACACCACGCGGCGGGGTAGCTGCGCCTCCGCTGCGATCGACAGGGACGCGAGCTTCTGGAGAGCCCGGCGAAACTCCGCGGGTTCGAATCGACCTTGCCGGATCCGCCAGAAGAAGCCGTCGTCAGCGGACCACTCCGATTCGAGCAACTCGATTTCGCGTTCGAAGGTCATCGTCCAAGCCCCATTGAGGCGCGCCCGGGCCCGGCGGCCCCGCCTACCCCCCCACCGCGTGCCCGGCCAGCATCTCGAGCGCCTTCACCATGGCGGAGTGGTCCCAGGCGGAGCCGCCCGCCGCCTTGCAGGCGTTGAAGAGCTGCTGGGCCACGGCGGTGCCGGGCAGGGCGAGGCCCATGGCCCGCGCCCCGGCGAGCGCGTTCTCGAGGTCCTTCTGGTGGAGCGCCACCCGGGCCCCGGGCTCGAAGTTCCGGCGGATCATGCGCTCGCCGTGGACCTCCAGGATGCGCGAGGAGGCGAAGCCGCCCAGCAGGGCCTGGCGCACCTTGGCCGGGTCCACCCCCGCCTTCGAGGCGAAGAGCAGCGCTTCGCCGATCGCCTCGATGGTGAGCGCCACCACGATCTGGTTCGCCACCTTGGCGGTCTGGCCGGCGCCGTTCCCGCCCACGAGCGTCACGTTCTTGCCGAGCAGCTCGAGCCAGGGCTTCACCCGGGCGAAGGCCGCCTCGCCGGCTCCCACCATGATGGTGAGGGTGGCGGCCCGGGCCCCCACGTCGCCTCCGGAGACGGGCGCATCCACCCACTCGCAGCGGAGCGCGTTCAGGCGCTTGGCCATCTCCCTGGTGGCGATGGGCGAGATGGAGCTCATGTCCACCACCATCTTG
>DATIUR010000469.1:0-2352 GCA_035466675.1 Anaeromyxobacteraceae bacterium
CGGCGATCGCGATGCAGCGCGGGCTCGTCATGGGGCTCTTCGGCTGGCTCGCGTTCTGGGCCGCGCTCCTCTCGATCCTCCCGGCCGGCGGGATCGGTGCGGCCTTCCCGGCTGCGATCGCGGCCGCCCTCGCCGTCCAGGCGGTCTCACTCCGGATCCTGCGGGCCGGCCCGGAGCCCGGCGAGGTCATCGCCTGATCCCTCGCGAGGCGCGGGCAGGAGCGGTTACGGAACGATCTGAGCGAGGGAAGGTGGTGGAGATGAGGGGACTCGAACCCCTGACCCCCGCGATGCGAACGCGGTGCTCTTCCAACTGAGCTACATCCCCACCGGGGCATCGCAGCACGCCTGGCGGCTGGACGGGCCGAGAGTGTAGCACGGGGTTCCGGGTGGCCGGCCGGGTTCGTTCTCGATGCCGGCCGGGCCTGATCCGGGCGCCGGCGCCGCGAAATCCCTGTTGATTCATTCGAACAGATGTTCGATACTGAGCCCTGATGGCAACGCTTTCCCCGGACGTGACGGCGGCCTTGGCGACCCTTCGATCGCGCTGGGGAGCGGCCGCGCCGCGCGCCGCGGGGGAGGTGGCGGGTGCGCTCGCGATCGCCTCGGCACCGGTGTTCGAGCCACCTGTCGTCCCGGATCCCGCCCGGGTGTTCTCGACCGGGTTCCCGGAGCTGGACGCCATCCTGGGACCGGGCGGGCTGCCGCGCGGGATGGGCCTCTCGCTCCGGGGAGACCTCTCGAGCGGGCGGACCACGCTCGCCCTCCGCCTCGCCGCGGAGGCGCAGGCCGGGGGCGCGATCGTCGCCTGGCTGGACCTCGCGGCGGCGTTCGACCCGGTGGAGGCCGTGGCTCGCGGCGTCCAGCCGGAGTGGCTGGTGGTCCTCACCCCGGCCACGCCGGAGGAGGGCCTCGCGATCGCGGGCGCGCTCCTGTCCGGCCGGACGGTGGACCTCCTCGTCATGGACCTGCCGCCCCGGCCGGAGGGGACGGCCCGGTTCGCGGATCGCCTCGGACGGCTCGCGGCCCTGGCACGTCGGGCGGGAATCACGCTCCTCGTCCTCGAGCCGCCGGGGCTCTCGGCGTCCGTGGCCGCCGCGGTCGGGGAGGGGACGGGGATTCGCCTCGAGCTCGCCCGGCGGGCGTGGATCCGCCTCGGGCGGGACGTGGTCGGCCAGTCCACGGAGGTGGTGGTCGCCCGCAACCGCGCCGGCCCGCCCGGCCGGCGGGCGACCCTCCGGATCCTCTACGCCGACGGCGGCGAGCGGGACGCCTGCCTGCGCCTCGAGCCGCTCCTCGCCCTCGACGGGCCGCGCCTCATCCATGCCCCCGTTCCAGTGCCCGGGACGTCACGCCATGCGACTGCTCCACCTGTATCGACCGCACCTTCTCCTCGATCTCGCCCGGCAGCGCCGGGAGGGATCGGCGCATCCGGCGCACCCGGAGGGATCGCCTCGTCCGCCGGGATCGGCGCGCCCGGCGGGATCGGCGCATCCGGCGGGATCGGCGGGATCGGCGCGCCAGCCGGACCCCGCCCTCCCCTCCGGCTCGTGGCCAACGGGCCCGATCGTCCTGGGCGGCCAGCCGTGGACGGCGGGGTCGGTCCTGGACGCGGACCCCGCGGCCAGGGCGCTCGGCGTTCGGCGCGGGATGCCGCTCGGGTCGGCGCACCGGCTCGCTCCGGAGGCGACCTTCCTCGATCCGGAACCGGAGGCTGATCGCGAGGCCATCGATGGGGCCTTCGAGCGGCTCGCCGCGTTCAGCCCGGCGATTGCCGGGACGGCGGACCCCGCGGCCGCGGCCTTCGGGCTGCTCGAGGCCCAGGTGGACGGCCTCGCGGCGCTGTGGGGCCCGGAGCCGGTCCTCGTCGAACGGATCGCGGCCGCGCTCGCGCCGCTCCTCGCGGGCGCTCCCCGGTCGGGGATCGCCGGGACGAGGTTCGCGGCGACGGTCGCGGCCGCGGCCGCGGAGCCCGGGGGTCTCGTCGCCGTCCCGGTTGGGGAGGAGGCTGCCTTCCTCGCCCCGCTCCCGGCCGCCCTGCTCACCTCGAACGCGGACGTCCGGGCACGGCTGCGGCGATTCGGGCTGCGCCGGATCGGGCAGGTGGCGGAGCTCGCCGGGTCCGCGCTCATCGCCCGGTTCGGGGAGGAGGGGGCGCGAATCGGCGCCCGGGCGCGGGGCGAGGAGACGGAACCGTTCCGCCCCCGCCTGGCCCCCGAGCGGCTCCGGCTCGCCCTGCCCATCGACCCGCCGGTCGGGGAGCTCGAAGCGGTCCGGTTCGTCCTCCGCCGGCTGGCGACCGCGCTCGCCGCCAACCTCGAGGCGCGCGGCCTGGCCGTCGCCCGTGGCCGGC